>CAYFTH010000013.1:0-39491 GCA_964346075.1 uncultured Fluviicola sp.
TCCCCTGGCTCTCCAAGGCTCGTTGTTCCGCTGGGCCATCCTTCCAAACCGATTGCCGCGTAATTTTGATTGCCGTTAAAGTTGTCGGGCTCGTTCGATGTCCCCGAATTCTTACCTCCCCAATTGTAAAAAGAACCAGCTTCTGCCGCGCCATTACCCGCTCCATTAGCTCCTTCTCCTGTCCAAAACAGATCGCCGGAATCGTCGTCATTTCCATCCCAGATCCAGTCACCTTCTGTACTTTGATCTGTTGCTCCAATCCAAATATACGCAATTCCTCCTCCGTTGTTTACGTTCACGTAATTGTTCGGTACATTTGCGTAATCAACGATCGATGACCATACGGTATCTTGTTCAGCGGCGTCATCAATTTGAACCAGCTGACCTCCGCGTTGCGCAGCACAGGCAGCAGCTTCTGACCAGGTTTTTTGTTCTTGAACAATCTCATACTGCTTGTTTTCATAGTTAAAACCAAACACATTTGTTTCGTCCAGGCATTGTCCGAAAGCATAACAATTAGCTAAAATTGCCACCAACAAAAGTAAATTTCTATTCATCATCATCCTGTTTTCAATTGTGGCAAAGGTATGGAAGTCGACACGATGAAAAAAATCATTTTATTTTAAGAACGACTAGCTGATTAATTGTTACAAATTCAACTACACTTTGGATCGCAACTTCCATCCTGCCTTTTTATAAATCCAAACTTTAAGGCGCCACAGCGACAGATACATCGCCGGAACGATAACTAATGTCAGGAATGTCGCAAATGTCAAACCGTATATAATCGTCCACGCCATTGGTGAAAAGAACATGTTATTATCACCTCCAATAAATATATTCGGATCATAATTTGTAATCAAACCAACAAAATCAATGTTCAATCCGACAGCAAGTGGAATTAGTCCGAGTACTGTCGTTATAGCCGTCAAGAGTACCGGTCTCAAACGCACCTCTCCTCCGCGTATCGTAGCTTTAACCACTTCTTCATCCGACAAGATCTGTTCTTCTCCCAGATCGAGTTCATCTTTGCGGTTTTCACGAATAATGTTGGTGTAATCAATAAGAACAATAGCATTGTTCACAACCACACCAGCCAACGAGATGATTCCAATCATCGTCATGATGATCACAAAGGTTTGACCACTTAATACAAGTCCTAAGAACACCCCTATCAAAGAGAGCACAACCGCAAATAATATGATTGCTGGTGTCGAAAAGGAATTAAACTGAGTCACGATAATTAACAGAATTAAAAATACAGCGATCATTAGAGCCTGACTTAAAAACGCCATTTCCTGAGCTTGCTCTTCTTGTTGTCCTGTAAAAGCATACTTGACGTTTTTCGGAAGTTGGTTCTCTGTTTTGTAATCGAGCATTTTTTCTTTGAGCTCTGCCACGACCTCGTTGGCGTTAAAACCTTCGGAGACATCAGAAGAAATCACTACCATTGGCGTTTGATCTTTACGAACCACACCTGTATAAGAGATGTTTTCTTCCGGATCCTTAATCACACTTCGAATCGGTATATTCAACAACTGTCCCGTTTTGTTGCGAAACATCAATTTTTGGTCCAGTAAAGCGTCAATGTTATAGCGGTCCTGACGTTTGAATCGAACCACCATATCGTAATTTTCTTCGTTTTTCGTATATGTTGCCACATCCTGTCCAAGTAATGCCTTTCGAATGGCCATACCGATCTGACTCGTTGAAGCACTCAACCGTCTTGCTTGAGCACGATCTACTTCGATAGGAATTTCTGGGCGCGTAGCTTCGACATTCAGCTTCAATTCATCTACTCCTTGAACTTTTTGTCGATCGAGGTACGTTTTAATTTCCGTCGCCGATAAAATAAGTCCTTTATAATCAGGGTTGCCAATATTCGTTAGTTCGATATTAATTGGAGGTTCTTGAGGTGGACCCATGGAGTTTTTCTGAATAGAAACCTGCACGTCGGCCGGCAGTGTTCCTTTAATTTCACCCTGTAGTTTACGAAGCAAGAAACTTGTTGCATTGACAGAATCCCGATACTCAAATTCCGCAAAGTTCACAGTAATTCTTGCCTTGTGCGGAGAGTCTCCCATACTCGGTCCTTGCGATGGGTCACCGGTCCCTTTACCAACCTGAGAAATAATCGATTGAATCATCCATGCATCTTTCGGCTTTCCAACGGTATCTTTCAAGTAAGGTTCAAGTACCTGGTTCACTTTCTCTTCGAGCACCAATGTCGATTTATTGGTTTCCTTAATATCCGTTCCAATAGGGTGGGTGATAAATATGTTGACATACTTGGGTTGGTTCTGCGGAAAAAATTCAACTTTTGGCTGAAAGACATTAATCAACATAATTGAGCCTATCAGCAACAAAAACGTACCAACAATAAAGATGACGGGTCGGTGCCCCTTCAGCGCGAAGGTTAGAAAGCGCTTGTAAATGCGTTCCAGGACGGGCAAAAATTTCTGCTGAAAATAATGCGTACCCGGAAAGAACAAGTAAATATTGGCCACAGAAATAATACCGATTAAAGCCAAAACATTTCCAAATGCTGTAAAATCCAACACAACGAAAACTATACCTACAGCTACAAATGCCAGTGCATAGATGACTCCTTTTCCTTTTTTAGGAGCGCCTTGCTCCACTTTCATATAAAGGGCTGTCAAAGTTGGATTAATCACTAGTGCCACAAATAAAGACGATCCTAAAACGATCATCAAAGTGATCGGGAGGTATTTCATAAACTCTCCAAATATACCCGGCCAGAGCGCCAGCGGAACAAAAGCTGCCAAGGTAGTGGCTGTTGAAGCTATAATTGGCCATGCCACTTCACTAACACCTGTAATTGCGGCCTTAAACGGAGGCATTTTTTCTTCATCCATCAGTCGGTAGATATTTTCCACCACAACAATTCCATTATCGACAAGCATTCCGAGTGCCAATACCAATGAAAAGAGCACCATTACATTAAGGGTTACCCCCATGGCATCGAGGATCAAAAACGACATCAGCATGGAAAGGGGTATTGCTACACCTACGAAAATGGCATTTCGCGCTCCTAAAAAGAAAAGCAAAACAAGTGTTACGAGAATTATTCCAAATATGATAGAGTTTTCCAAATTCGCAACCATGTCGCGCGTCTGAGTAGACTGATCATTCGTAATAGATACTGAGACACCCGAGGGGATAACATTCTCTTCTTTTGCCTGGTGAACAATTTTATCAATATTATCGGCGGCTACTAATAAATTTTCTCCGCCTTGTTTAATGACATCCAACATTACGACGGGTTGTCCAAACTCTCTGGCATAAGAAGTCGTGTCACCGTCACCGAAATAGACATCGGCAATGTTTTTTAATTTTACAGGTTTGTAGTCCTGTTGTTTGACAATAATTTCACCGAGCTCCTGAGCATTTTCAAATTCACCATCAATCATAATGGTTTTGCGCATCCCATTCATCAAAATTTCTCCACCTGAAATGGTATTGTGCTCGGCTTTAATCGCATTCTCGATGTCAGTGAGTGAAACGCGAACAGCTTCTGCTTTGAGTCGATCAACATCGATCCGCATCTCTTCCTCCTGAACACCGCGAATATTTACTTCGTTAATTTCAGGTAAATCTTCAATTGTTTCTTTGAGGTCCTCGCCGATTTCCTTCAACACTTTCGGTCCTTTTCCACTTAAATTGATATTCATTATAGGAAAGTCACTCGGGTTGATCTCAAAGATGTTGGGTTCTGCAGGAAGCTCCGGGAAATCCGATTCCGATCGCGCCTGATCAACGGCATCTTTAACTTTTGTCAGCGCCTCATTAACATCGATATCAAAATCAAATTTAATGCGAACAGTGGTGTATCCATGTTGCGAATTGGCATTGATTTCATCGACCTTTTTAATCGTCGACACCTCTTTTTCTATTGCTTCTGCAATTTTATCAGACATAAACGCCGGAGAAGAGCCCGGTTTTGCGATACCCACATAAATCTCAGGGATCTGTAGCTCCGGAAAGTTTTCCTTTGGCATCGATTGATAGGAAATAATCCCTCCCAGCAATAAAATTGTAATAATCAGAAAGACGGTCTTTGAGTTCTTCACCGACCAATTGGATATTCCAAAAATCTTTGTGCTTTTATTTTCTGACATAATATCGATTTAAAGCGTTCTGACGATGTCGCCATTTGTAATTCCGCGGCCTCCTTCTACAACGATTTGATCTGTATCGCCGACTTTTCCTTCGAGCACACGCACCGCTGCTTCATGAGCATGGCGGCTAATGACTTCTACAAAAATCTGATGTGCCTTAAAGTGCTCACCTTCCTTCCGAAGCGTAAAAATGTAATCTTCATTCTTTTGCGATTTCAATAAACCTTTTGCAGGTACAACCAGTGTCGTGTCAATGGTCAAGTCCGTCACATAAAGGTCGGCCAGCATGTTTGGTAACAACCGTTCATTATCATCAATGCTCGCCTTTACTCTGAATGTTCTATTCGTTGGATGAATAAAGTTTCCAACTGAGGTGATCTCCAGGTCCAGCGTATCATCCAAAGTAGGGAAATAAGCCTTTGCTTGAGTTCCTTTTTGCACACGTGTATAATAGTGTTCAGAAATGTCAGCACCTACCTCTACCTGATTATTATTAACGAGTCGCAATAATGGTGACTGCATGCTTGTCATTTCTCCCTCGTGTGTCATAATTTCGTCTACGACCCCGCTGAAGGGTGCTTTAACAATTGACTTAGCGCGTTGTGTTTTCAATGTTTTCAGTTGCTTTTGCAATGACTTTAGCTGATTGGACGCCTGTTCCAGTTCGTACGCTGTACCTACACCCCGATCAAACAGCTCTTTTTGCTTACTGTAATTGTATTCAGCAAATTCCAGCTGCGTTTTCACTTCCTGGATGTTTGAAGTTAAAATTTCAGTGTCGATCACTGCTAACGTTTGACCTTTAGCAACGTTTTCGCCTTCACTCACCTTCATCACATCCAGCATTCCGTTAGCCTCCGCGTTAATCATCACTGTGCGGTCAGAAGTCACCTCACCCTGTACATTAATTTGATGTGCAAAAGAACCGATGCGTGCGTTTTTCGTCTTCACGAGTGGGAGCAGCTTCGTTTGGGTCGTGTCGAGTGCACGAATCTGTTCATCCAAATCCGCTACTTGAGATTTCAACTCAGCTCTTTTCGATTTCAATTTTTCCATGTCGGATTGTGGGGTACATGCAACGATTGCCATACCTAAGACAACAGCTCCTATAAAATTATTCGTTCGTTTTTTCATTACTGATCGATTATTCTCTTATTAATTGATTGTATAATTCGTCCAAGTCAACTTTTGTTTTGAAAACTTCCATCATGGCGTTGACGTATTCCGATTGTGCCCCAATAAGTTGATTGTACTTCTGCGTCACTTCTATACTGTTCTCTTTTCCAATTTCAGCACGAACTAAAGCGTTATCATAAATTTTCCGCGCGAGGGTTACATTTTTTTTCTTGAGCGCGAGCTGTGCGCGAGCAGACCTTAAATCGTTTTTAAGCCTTACTTCCTGACCTTTTAAGTTGCGCTCCATTTCTTGAATATTCAATTCATCTTGTTTGATGGCTATTTTGGCTTTCTGCATTTTTGCCCAGCGCTCTCCACTTGAAAAAATCGGTATATTCAGTTGTATACCAACCACTGTTTGTTCGTACCATTCTTCGTTAGAATCGAAAAAGTTAAACTCATTTCTATAGGCGTTATACTGGTGATTGAAGAAACCAGACAGCCTTGGCAGATTATTCATTTTCATGTTTTTATAATCGTATTCAGATAATTCGCGCTGCTGTCGGAGTAAGTCGAGTTGTATGTTTTCCTCTATGGAGCCCGATAAATCCTTCATTTGATCTTCCAGAAGACCATCCAGTTCTTCTGTCAGCACAATGGAATCTCCGATGGGATAAGCCATGGTCATCTTGAGTGCTGTTTTTGCGTTTTCACTAGCTACATTTGCTGCAATGGCATTCGCTTTTACTCGCGCCACCGAATATTCGGTTTGATCGAGCTGTTCCTGCGTAATAAATCCCGTCTCAAACAAATGCGTTTGTTTCTCAAGCAAATCTTCAGTGACCGTTAGAAGCGTATCGACAAAAGCCTTGTTTCTCTCACTAATGAGCGCCATTTCATATGCTTGTGTTACTTCCGCCAAAATATCTTGTTTTGTTTTCTCTTTGTTCGTCTCCATAAATTTGGTGTAAAATTTGGAAACTTGTAAACCAACGATATAAGAGCCATCAAAGATCAACTGGTTAAGAGAAACGCCCGCATTTGCATTGTAATCCGTACCTGCTCGGAAACTAACCAACGTTCCGGGTTGACCGATAAACTCACCATCGACAACTTGAACGGGAATGGTTAGAAAATTCTGAAAATCCATTGTGGAGTTGATTTGTGGCAATCCCATAGCCCTTGTTTCGACTACCTGTTTCTCTGCAGATTCAATATCGAGATTCGCACGTGATAGTTTTTCGGCATTTTCCAATGCAAACGTTTGCGCATCATACAAGGAAAATTCTTGAGCCCTCACCAGGCTCACAGAAAAAATTACTATTAAGATTAATAAATATTTCATGGTTTCATTCTATTTTTTAAATAAGCTCTTCCTTTATCGCTTGCGAGTCCTCTAATTTGGAATAAAAGAATCTCACGGAAAATGGATGCAAAATTGAGTCGATCCAAATCAAACGATTCACCATCAAATAATCCATCCATAATGGAAACATACGTCGATGCCAACACTTCGGAATCGATCGTTTCCAGGTAAAACCCTTCCTGTTGACCGCGCAGTATGTTCTCCTTAATCTGAGATTTTACAAAGTAGTGCTTGTGCTCTTCCATTACCTCCCATGCACTGCGGTGGTATTTTTTTAAATCAAAAAACACCGATGAGTGAACATTACTGAGCATGGAAGAAACGAATTCGCTAATCTGAAATAAGGATTCGATCGCATTTTCAGTATCTTGCCGGCACTCCTCACAAACCAAGCGATCTTGCGCTGTTTTGGTCTTCACGATGCGGGTGATTAAATCATCCTTATCGTTGAAATATTTGTAAATCGTTTTCTTCGAAACACCAAGTCCTCGCGCTAAATCATCCATCGTCACAGATTTTATTCCATGTTTCAAGAACATGTCCGACGATTTTTCAATTATTTCGAGTTTCTTTTTTTCCATTGCGCCGCAAAGATACAACAAAATTCCACAACGGAAACTTTTTATGATCTAATCGTTTCCTTCGTTTTCTTAAAAAATGTGAAATGTATTATATTTGTCTAATGGGTATAGAAATTTATACGGATGGAGCTGCAAAAGGTAACCCTGGACCTGGAGGATATGGTGTAGTGATGCGCTATCGTGGAAAAGAAAAGGAAATTTCCGCAGGCTATCGCAAAACCACTAATAATCGAATGGAACTGCTGGCCGTAATCGTTGCACTTTCACATTTAAAAACGGACAAACATGAAGTCACCATCTATTCAGACTCGAAATATGTTGTAGATGCTGTTGAAAAAGGTTGGGTCTTCAGATGGCAACAAAAAGGCTTTAAAAACAAAAAGAATGTCGATTTATGGTCGCGCTATTTGACTTTACATGATAAGTTTCAACCCAAGTTGATCTGGGTTAAAGGACATTCGGGACATTCTGAGAACGAGCGTTGTGATCAACTCGCTGTCAATGCTGCAGAGCAGCCCAATCTTCCCGTTGATGAAGGTTTCGAGCCATCATCTCAAGGGTGAATAAATCATTGTTTTTAACGATAATAGCCTTCATTATTTCGTCTTCAATTCTTGCGACCATTGGTACGCAAAGTTAAAAAAGCCACTAATCAACGGATGAGGCATTTCTCTCGTGCTGCAAATTTGCGGAATACTCATGGACGCCACACAGAAAGGTTGTGATTTTAAACTAAACACTTCTGGTTCATCAAATTGATTCAAAGCTTCAATATCCACAAGTTCATTACGCAAATAATCTAGAAGTTGAGGGTAAATGGAAAAACGAGCCGCCGTAAATTCAATTCGATTCAAGTCATTGTATAACTTTTTTAGTTCTTGGCTGACCGGAACGACTTCAATTTTTTCAAAGGTTTCCTCAGGTGCAAGGTTGTCCGATATCAATTTTTCCTGGTTGGGATTGAGGTTGAAGGACCGAATGAGGACATCCAGCAGTACACGTACACCTTCTCCGGTTATGAGCAACGGTAATTGAGCATCCATTATATGATGAAAAATACCGTTGAGAAAAAATATATTTTCAAAAGGCCCCGGAGCAATCCAAAAGGCATCATAATTTTTGAAGTGAGAAGCTTTCCAGTTTGCTGCTTCGTGAATGCGTATCCAGTAATAATTGACATCAATGTCCAATAGACGGGTGGAATGTTCAATGGCTAAATTAGTGGCATGATGTGCGTTGTACGTAAAATTAAAGTCACCAATAATTGCAATTTTCAACGCTTCAGCCATCTTACAAGATTCAGTTCTCGGACATTCAGTTCTTTTACAGTTGAGGCGCGCGGCCCCTTCTTATTATCCTCCGATGCGTTTACCGTTCAAAATAACCCGAGTAAACACCATTCTCAATCACAAGTGTATCTGTTGGTTGCTCGAGATCATCAAAAAGGGAAACATTAAATGTTGCGGTAAATTTCATGTAGTCACCCTCTTCATCCGACTCTTGAACGAGCGAGGTAAATTCAAAATTCTGAACTTCATTGGTCGTGTCCATGCTCGTCCAGATCGTTCCCTGACCATCACGGAAGACAATCTCAACACCTTCATCGGCATTTTCATCAAAATCGGGAAGCGTATTTGAATTAAAGAAAGCTGTAAACTGCTCAACAGTGGGGTCAATATCTTCATCTGCATTAAAGCTCAAACTACCGAGACCAACTTTTACGAAGTCCAACTGCGCATCCGATCGTATTTCGGAAAAATACTTCACACTGGAAGGCTGAGGAGTTGGCAAAATCTCCTTGGCTTGGGTCGGGTTACAGTAATAACCATTCACATCCTGGATCAATTCGTAATCATCTCCCTCAATCGTGGCAGAAAAAGAACACGTCAAGTCTACCTCCTCTTTGGGTGGCGGGATCACTTCATGCTCAACACAAGAAGCGATTACAGCAACTCCAAACAATCCTACTATTCCTTTAAATACCTTCATTTCAATGCATTTTATGTAGCTAATATACGTAAACCGCACGGAAAAGGTTGGGTGTTTGGTGTTTTTTTTATTCTAAAAGAGCGGTTTTGGACAGTCCAACCCTATTTTTTCAGCGCTACTTGAGATGATCTGTTTCTGATAGTTCAATAACTCGAGATCTCCCAATACCAGGTCTTTTACTTTCCGGTTAGAAAGCACGTAGTTGGTCAATGGGGCTCCGTATAGCGCTTTCATTTCTTCTTTGACCGGGGCCACAAAATCGTCTTTGATACTATTGAGGCGCTTTTTGTTGCGCGAGCGCAGCATTTTATCTTCCGCAGTGAGTGGTGTTAAAGCAGGTGCATCATTGGCAAGATTTAATGCTTTAAAATCGGCCGTACTTGCTTCAATGATAGTTTTAATTTTTTGGGTGACTTTTGGGGTGCGCAATTTAGGGTGTAGCTTTTTGTTGTTGGACGTCTCGCTCCACCGCTCTGGATGTTTGGCCAGCTCTAGACAAATCGACTGATCCCAGATACGGTAAGTCGGTTTGTTCATCTTCGCTGCCAGTGACTCACGATATTCTAACAAATCGATAAACCGCATCCATTCTTGTTTCGTGAGCTTCTTTTTTTCCTTCTGAACCTTTGCATTGAATTTACTCGCCGTCCAGTCACGACTTTCAAAAGCATTCATTTCCTCAGCTAACCAGGTTAATCGCTCCATAGACTTGAGCTGTTTCAACAACACCTCTTTTAAATCGAATAAATGCACAACATCTTCTGAGGCGTAATAACGCTGCTCATCCGTCAGAGGACGTTTCACCCAATTACTTCTTTGCTGACTCTTTTCCGGCTTTTTATCGAGCACAGTCTCTAATGTATTACTTAAAGACAACGACTCTTCACCCGTTAAAATGTGTGCTATTGATAAGTCGAGTAAACCCTTTACATTCACCCCCATTTGAAATAACAAACGCATGTCTTCGTCAAAGGCAAAACAGAGCTTTTCAATTGCCTCGGATTCTAAAACCGGGAAAATCGTTTCGATAGCCACAGCACCGAACGGATCAATGAGGTAACATGTTTCGCCATCGAACACCTGCATCAAGCACAACGTAAAACCGTATTGGTAATGATTTTTATCAAACTCAAGGTCGATAGCAATAACCGATTTTTTTTGCAACTGTTTTACACAGTCATCCAAATCAGATTGCCGCTCGATATATGCTACTTTTTCCTTCATTCAATTAATGGTCTCGGGCCATGATGAAATCAGCAAGACCGATCAGCGTTTCTTTCTGTTGCGAGGGGACATCAATTGCCTCCAGGTGCTTTATTGCTGTTTCGTAAAAACGTTTCTTTTCTCGCTCTGCATCTTCGCGAACATTTAATGTTGCAAACATACGTTTTACAGCCGTGATTTTTTCACCCCCGTTCGGAAGCGCCATGCTATCGATCAGTGTCTTGCGTTGCTCTTCAGAGGCTCGTTCAAAAGCTTTGAGTAAGAGGTAAGTTTTTTTATTAGCCAGGATATCTCCACCCACTTGTTTCCCAAATTTTTCTGGGTCAGCGTAAACGTCGAGTAGGTCGTCTTGCAGTTGAAATGCCAAGCCGATGTTGACACCAAAATTATATAAGTTCTGCGTATCTTTTTCCCCTGCTTGTGCCACGGTAGCGCCCATCTCCAATGCAGCGCCCAGGAGCACAGAAGTTTTCAATCGAATCATTTCAATATAGGATGGAATACTCACTACATCCTGTGTTTCAAAATCCATGTCGAGTTGCTGACCTTCACAAACTTGCCGGGCTGTTCGTGAAAAAATGCGCAGCAATTGAGGCAACACCTGTCCTTCGTACTTCGACAAGTGATCGTAGGCTTCTACGAATAGTACATCACCTGAAAGAATACCAATATTTGTGTCCCATTTTTGGTGCACTGTTTGCTGACCTCTACGTAACGGTGCCTCATCCATGATATCGTCATGAATCAATGTAAAATTGTGAAACAGTTCTACCGCAAGCGCTGCATTAAAGGCTTTAATACCAGGAACATTAAACAAACTGCACCCGAGCATCGTCAGGCTTGGACGAGTGCGTTTTCCTCCGAGTTTCAAAAAATAACGGAGCGGATCATATAAGTTGGCTGGTTCCTTCGGGAGGTCCAGTTCATGAATCTTGTTTTCAATAATTTTCTGGTATTCCTGCAGCTCTTTCATGATGCTATTTCGACTGAATTAAATTGAGTAGATAGTTACCATATCCGCTCTTAACAAGCGGTTGAGCCAATTGTTCGAGCTGTTTGTCATCAATGTAACCCTTGCGATACGCAATTTCCTCAATACATCCTATTTTCAATCCTTGCCGTTCTTCAATTACCTGCACAAATTGACCAGCCTGCATCAAGGAAGGAAAAGTTCCCGTATCGAGCCAGGCCGTTCCCCTGTTGAGCACAGCTACTTTTAAGTTTCCGCGTTTCAGGTATTCGGCATTTACGTCTGTAATCTCGTATTCACCGCGGGCAGAAGGCTCTAGTTCTTTTGCAATCGAAATCACATCATTATCGTAAAAATAAAGTCCCGGCACCGCATAATTAGATTTAGGAGCGTCTGGTTTTTCTTCGATTGAAATAGCCTTCATATCACCATCAAATTCAACTACGCCGTAGCGTTTAGGGTCTGAAACGTGATAAGCATAGACCACGCCACCTTCGGGATCATTATTCTCCTGCAGCAAATCGTCCATCCCCACACCGTAGAAAATATTATCACCTAAAATAAGAGCAACTTTATCGTCACCAATAAAAGATTCTCCTATGATAAATGCTTGTGCCAACCCTTCTGGTGCTGGCTGTATTGCATATTCAAAACGACATCCGAGCTGACTTCCATCACCTAACAACTTTTTAAAATGCGGTAAGTCGTGTGGGGTAGAGATAATTAAAATTTCGCGGATTCCTGCGCTCATTAAAATTGAGAGCGGATAATAGATCATGGGTTTGTCGTACACCGGCATCAACTGCTTACTCACGGCAAGTGTTAAAGGGTGCAAACGCGTACCAGAGCCCCCTGCCAAAATAATTCCTTTCATAATCGTTTATTTTTCTTCATCTAAGTCGTTATCTAAACGCGTTCTCGGGTCTACTTCTAAATCGCTCAAATCAATATCTACCTCTTCATCATACATATTGATAAATGGTTCGCGAAAAGCTTTTGTGGCAATTCGATTTTCCAAACTCAATAAGAGCGAGGGTAGCACAGCGAGATTGGTAAGCATAGCAACCAATAAAGTGAGCGAAACCAACATTCCCAGCGCTTGAGTACCACCAAATTGAGAAAGTGCAAACATGGAGAAACCGAAAAACAGAACAATTGATGTGTAAAACATACTTAATCCTGTCTCCCGCAAGGCATTAATAACGCAAGCTTTAATATCCCAACTGCGCACTTTAAGTTCTTGTCGGTACTTGGCCAGAAAATGGATGGTATCGTCCACCGAAATTCCGAAGGCAATACTAAATACTAAAATAGTAGAAGGTTTAACGGGAATGGTGAAGAAGCCCATGACGCCAGCGGTAACGAGCAACGGTATAAAATTCGGTATTAATGAAATGATCACCATTTTCCAGGATTGGAAAAGCAATGCCATCAAAATTGCAATGATGACCACCGCAATTCCTAAACTCGTCAACAGGTTTTTAATCAAATATTGCGTGCCCTCTGCGGTCACTACTGATGTTCCCGTAATAATGTATTCTATTTTTTCTTTTTCTATGACTGATTCTAGCTTCTCCAGAAATCCATCCTTTTCATAATAAGAAGATAGCAACTCCGGTTTAAGGTCAAACTGATAAAGTAATGAGTCATTTCCATCTGCCAGTTCATAGGTAATATTGCTGCGATACGTATTGGATAGTTCGAAAATTGAATCTACATAACTTATTTCACCCGCTTTTGCCCGCTCCAGGTAAGTTTTGACTTGTGGATAATTTGGGTTCAACACACTATCCATTTTGTTGGAAAGTGAATCAATTTTTGCATCAATTTCATAAGAACCCAAATCGAGAATTTGCAAACGAATGCGCATAGTAGTATTTGCTGTATCTACCAATTCTTTGAGCGAATAACCAATTGCCACATCCGGATAGTGTTTTTTGGTGGCAGCCAGCACCTCACTACGGTCATAGTTGTTTTCAAGGTATTTTCGAACATGATCTTCTTTAAATATAGGGTGATTTTCCATCGTATCTTTCACGTGATCCACAGAATGTTTGATCTGAGGGAGCACATCACGAGCTATCTTTGGAAAATTATACAAGAGCGAATCCGCAAACTTATCGTTACCGTTGCGCAATGAGTCGCGATAACGAAAAGCATTTCTAGCCTGCCTCATATCAGCTTGAAAAGCTTCTATGTACTTTCCTAATCGCCGTTTATCTTTCCGCTCAATCAGCTGATACATTTCAGGGTTATTGCCGTAATAAGCCATGTTGATTAGCTTCATAAAGTTTACTGCAGAAATCGATTTACTGAAAACTGTGTCCTTGGCAATCACCTGTTGCACGCCTTCTATTTTACGTAAAAAGTCGTTGTTTAACTTTTTTCCGTCTTTCTTATAATTCACTAATATTTCAAAAGGAACTGCACCACCAAAGTGCTTTTGAATGAACTCAATATCTTTCAGGATCGGATCTGATTCTGGTAAATCACTCGTTAAATTCCCGGTTGCTTCCATCCGGGTAATGCCCCAGGCGCACAGCCCGATCACAATCACCGTAAAAATGTAAACTTGCTTGCGCTTTGTAGTCGCCAAAACGACCAGTTTTTCTACTACGCCCTTCGAAAATGTCTTTTCCAGGTGTTTTAAATGGCGCGGTTTGGGTGGCTTGGCCAATGAGAACAAGATGGGTATAATACAGATCGACAATAAAAACACCATCATGATGTTCAATGAAGCACTAATACCAAATTCAGCTAACTTCTCCGAATTCGTGAACACAAATGTAGAAAAACCCAATGCTGTTGTCAGGTTTGTCAAAAATGTCGCATTTCCGACCTTTTGAACGACACGCGATAAGGCCTTCGTTTTATTACCGTGCCGCTTGACTTCGCGATGGAACTTCGTCAGTAAGAAAATACAGTTGGGAATTCCTATAACAATCATTAGTGGCGGAATAAGCGCCATCATTATAGATAATCTGAACCCCATCAGACCGATACTGCCCAATGACCAAACTACGGCGGTGAAGACCACTAAGTTACAAAAAGCAACCACCCGGAAGGATCGAAAAAAGAGGTAGAGCAGCAAAGAGGTCACGGCGATAGCCAGACCAATAAAGATATACATTTCACTGACCACACGCTTACTCATCACCACGCGGATGTGTGGCAATCCGGCAAAATGCATTTCACCAAATGTCTCTTCATAAGAAAGTGCAATATTTTCAGCGTCCAGAACGACCCCCGATTTTTTTTGATCACTTAGATAGGATTCATCAATACCAATCATCATCAGGGAGACGTTGGTAGAATCATTATATAAAATACCATCGTAAAGCGGTATTTGTCTAATCTGATGTCGGATTTCGTCCACTGATTTATCTTCAAACTTTTTGTCTTCAAAGATGGGTTCAGCTTCAAACTTTTGTTTTTCAGTATTGTTTTTTATCTGAAAAAGATCAGCTTCTGAAAACACGTTGTTCACCCCGTCTAATTCTCGAATAGAATCTCCCAGGGCCTTCCATTTCAAAAAGTTTTCTTCAGTATAAAGGTTATCGGTTCTAATCGCAAGCACCAATGAACCGCCGTCCTCACCGAACATTTCTTTTAGCTTGAGATAACCCGCCTGAGCAGGAGACTTTTTCGGGAGCATATTCCCATATTTATTGTCGAGTTTCAGGCTCGTAAAAGCAAAATACCCAAAAAACACGGTTAGTATTCCGATGATCGACAATATCACCGCACGGTTTCGAAGAATTATTTGAGAAAGTTTAAACCACATTCAGCCTGGAAATATAAATAGAAAACAAATGTAATCAATTTGTAAGAAAAGAAAACAGAATCCTGAGCAATGGTCTTTTCAGAACGGTTATCTAATCAAGTTGTTCTCCATTTAATTTCTACCTCCTTACAGTCCTTTGAAGTATCTAGAGAAATAGCAGGTCGAAACTTATCGCACATGTGTTTTTCATCCTGGAGAAACTGCAGATTCGTCTGGAGGTGACAGTTGCTTCGCTTCACGATGTGCTTAATTACTACATTACTCTTTTGAAGTTCAAAAAGCATTTTAGTAGCCGTTACTTTAAACAGTTCAAGGTGAGAACACCCAAACCTCTTGTTGCGCAACATTCTATTTGTGCAATTCTTTAGCCTCTCAAAAATTCAAATAAAAACTAAACTTGAGCCAAACACGGTTTCGTTGAGGCGCAGAGACTATTGGATCAAGTCGGTAGTCAATTGCTGTTTCGAACTTATGCTTGTTTTTAAAATACCAACCTAAGCCCAAACAAAGTCTGTTTTCCAGACTAATTACTGAATTTAAAAGCTCAACTATCATTTCATTCGAAACAATCAAATATTTTTCTCCCGGATCGAGTTGCTGACCATTGATGGGAAGGTCAGATGATATACGATAGCGTAATCTCCAGCTTAAACCATCGTCTAAAAAGGTTTGATCTGCTCTAACTCTATGGCCAATTCTGTAGTACCTAATGGTGGACAGCCATCCTATTTGCTGAATGGTCCGATATGAATTTTGGCCTGCCCCATTTAATCTATACTGAGAGCCAATAGCAACTTTCGCTCTGGTTGTCAAACTCCTCCCTAAGAATAGTTGAAAATCTGTCCTGTCATGTTGATACATAAAACGACTTTCAATCACCCCGTCATCGGAAAATAAACGATGTTGAGACTCTATCTTCCCCGTCAATTTCCAACTTTCTTTAACCTTTATGCTCAGAGCTAACTCAGGAAAAGCGCCAACGTAAGTCCTTTGACCATGAATGAATGAAAAGCAGAGTAAACCAGCAAGTAAAACGAAGAGCTTAAGCACGATCAATAGTTTAAGTTTTCAGTTGATCTTAACAAAATCTCTCTGTAATTAAGGAGTTTACCATTATTCCTGAATGTCCCTTCAAACATTTTCCAATCACTGCCGTCTGTAGCTTCAAATTCTAATTCAATTCTTTTCAATACCCCTGAATCATCCCCCTCATTCATCCATTTTAATAGATCACCAGCATTCGAAGCAGGTAAATACTGAAGCTGAATTTTGACAATATTAAACTTATTAAACTCCATATTCAAGCTTTCCTCAATACTTGATAATTCATCTTCTCTTAAATTTTTCTGCTTAATAAGAATTTCAACGTCCTCTACTGTACCTAAAGTATCGAATTCGATACTATACATCTTTCCGGAATGAATAAACTTAGACTCAAAACTTTCCTTCCCAGATGTTACTTCATGATACCACTTAATACGTTTCTGCTTTAGTTTCACTTGATCTAACCATTCTAATGCTTTTTCAGGAACATCAGATGGAGCTACTCGTTCTTCTAACTCTCGTTTTTGACAGAAGGAGATGTTAATGTAGGAAAACATCATTATGAATAACAATAGTTTCGAGCTCCTCATGACACAAATATAATTCATAACGCGATACAAAAAAATTTAAAGATACTTACCTACGTATCATTCAACCCCCAATCGTATTCTTTGTAGTCCACCTGTGCATCTTCACTGATTTCTAAGTCTGTAAAACGGTTGATGTAATCAATGACCGAAGGAGCGACATTTTTAAAATCTCCTGAAAACCACTTGAATAATTTTGACAGCTTCAGTGCCTTCTCGCTGATCGTATTTTTAGAACTGTCCAAAATAAAACGTTTCATTTGGGCATCCAGCTGAGCATCAAGTTTATTCCCAATATAGGCTCCCTGCATCAACGCCGGACAAGATACCGAAGCACAATTAACAGCAGCGTGGATGCGCGGATCTTCCCATTCCTTTCGAAGGATGTTGTGTTCGATGTCATTGAGATCGTATTCTTCGTCGCCGATCTCGATAAACTTGATATCCCACGGTGTGTTGACGCGATAAATGGATCCGCCCAGGTCCTTAATAGACTGAACAGGGTAGTTGTCAACGATCAATTCAATCGTGTAGGCATTATACGCATTGATCCAAAATGCTTTGCGTTCATTAGAAGTCCAGTTGTTGTTCGGGTGGTTTTTTGATAACTGCCGCAGGTATCGCTTTAATTTTGTGGAATCTTTTATAAATCCTTTGTAATTAACAAAGCCCTTATCCGTCACATGTTCGCGAGTGAGTTCGTCCCACAACTGATGTCCGTGAATCGTGTTTTGAGGTTGCACCTTTTCTTCAGTAACCTCGACATTTTGTCCGTTGGGTGTGGTGGCAACATCCGTATTTACCTGACAGGCGTTAGTAATGAAAGACAAAAGAACAGCAAAAAAAGATTGAGATACCATATCCATACTATTTATTTTTTAAATTCGACAATTCATGCAATTATCTATAATTATACCTACGCTAAACGAAGCAGAACAACTACCACGATTGTTGGACGCATTAATTCCACATACTTACACTTACGACGAAATTATTGTTGTAGATGCACAAAGTACGGATAAAACACAAAACATTGCAAAAAAACATCCTATAAATTTGATTATCAGTAATAAAGCGTGTCGCGCTCACCAAATGAATCTAGGAGCACAGCACGCGAGCGGCGATGTGTATTATTTTGTGCACGCAGATGTTCGTCCTCCTGCCACCTTTCGTCAAGACATTGAACAATCCTTAAGGCGCGGAAGTGACGCTGGGTGTTATCGTTTTCAATTCGATCTCAATGCGCCTATGTTGAAATTTAATGCCTGGTGGACACGCTTTAACTTTATGTTTTGTCGGGGAGGGGATCAAACGCTTTTTGTCCAACAAAGCGTTTTTCAGGAACTGGATGGTTTTGACGAGAAGTATATTATTATGGAGGACTTCGACTTCATACGCAGACTTCGAAGAACTTATAAATTTCGTATCATGCCAAAATCTGTCCTTGTTTCTGCTCGTAAGTACGCCAAAAACAGTTATCTAAAAGTCAACCTCGTGAACTTGTGGAGCTACTGGACTTTTATGTTGGGGAAGGACCCCAAAAAAATACGCGCCTTTTACAAACGGCATCTTCGATTCTAGAGGAGTTCGGTATTCTCATAAATGGTATGATTCAACGAATTTGATCTTTATACCATAACGAACTGCGAATCTTCCATCAAGGCACGAATGGTAGGGTCAGGACCCAAAAACTGGTCTCCAAATCGATCCAGCTCTTCTTTTGTTTCGGGCGACAAATGCTCTTGAATTTCTTCAATCACGCTCTGACCGATCAGAAAAGGGGTTTGCTGCGGCAACAACTGATCACCCTGAAAATGGCCTACAATGTGGTATTCATCATGAACCTGAACTTGTTCTTCAGAGAAAATACATTGTTTTTTCCATTGCGACTGCCAATCATCTTCCCACATCGCTTGTCGTTTCTCAAAAAACGATTGGTTTCCCATGATGCTAGCCAGGTATTTGCGCGATGCAACACTCATTTTATTCGCTTGTTTCTCAGCACATGGTAAACAAATAGCGACTTCAAACAAAGTCACATCTTCACCTTCTTCTGAGCGTTTGTAAGCTTTTTCAATGGAATAAGGAACCTCTCCTGTCGACAGATCACATTCACACACTTTACATTGTCGAAACGGACGGTCATCGCTATCGGAATAAAAATCTTTTGGTATTTGCTGGCTCATAGTCTAAAGCTATTAATTCTTTTTTTGAGATGAAAGGTTTTCCTTCAACAGTTTGAGGTATTTCTTCACATTTTGTTCATCCGCTTTATCGAGGATCAACAGGCGGTTTTCAGATTCAACTACAATATGATTATTCAACCCTTGAACAATGGCCTCCTTTTCATCCGGCAAATTGACCAGGCAGTTATTTGAATTTATCATGAATACTTTTTCACCACGCACATTGTTTCCATTTACGTCTTTCTCCAAATGATCGGATAAACTGCACCACGTACCCAGATCACTCCAATCAAAATCCGCTAAAATCACATCCACATTTTTAGCGTTTTCCATAACGGCATAATCGATCGATATATCTTCACACATACGAAATGCATCGTTTACGAAAGTATGTTCTCCTGGAGTGTTGTAAATGGCATAATTGGAACAAAAAGCATTGTAAAGGTCTGGTTTAAACTTCTGCAGGGCTTTGAGAATTGTTTTTGCCCGCCAAACGAAAATACCAGAGTTCCAATAATAATCACCACTTTTCAAGAATATTTCAGCCATTTCCCGGTTCGGTTTTTCCGTAAATTGTTTGACTTTGTAGATTTCACCCCCAACGATATCGCCGTCCTGATGAAATTGAATGTATCCATATCCCGTATCAGGTCGATTAGGTTTTACTCCCAGTGTCACCAAGCGATCATGGTTTTCCGCTTGTTTAATGGCTTTTTCAACAATGCCCACAAATTTATCCTCCTTCATAATTAGGTGGTCAGAGGGCGCCACAACTAAGTTGGCCTCTTCGTTTAACGCATAAATCTTTGCAGCGGCGTAAGTCACACATGGAGCCGTGTTTTTTCGTTCTGGTTCGGTAAGAATCTGGCCAGCCTGAATTTCAGGTAGCTGTTCTTTTACCAAATGGACGTATTTCTCATTCGTAACTATATAGATCTGCTTTTGAGGTGCTATGTTTTTCAACCGCTCAAAAGTCATTTGGATCAACGTTTTTCCAATGCCGAGTACATCTAAAAATTGTTTAGGGTGTTCTTCAACGGACATCGGCCAAAACCGACTACCAACACCTCCTGCCATTATGACTGCAAAATTATTGCTCATTTTTCACTTCTTTTAAAGGTTTTACCTCTGCAAGTTTACTCACCAGGTATTTTTTTCCAGTGCTCAACTCTTCACAGAGGAATCGCGTTCTGCGCAACACTCCCCGTTTAAACACTCTTTTTCCCAGGCAAAAAATAGCGCCATTTTGCAATTGTTCCAAAAGTAATGTCTGTTGTTCTGGGGAGTCAAATTTTTTGAGTGCGCGGTACAATCCCGCATCCGTGCAACTTGATGCCCGCATGTTGTCCAGGTTCAAAGATAGTGCATTTTTAATGGATAAGGGTAACTGATCGCTTTCCAATAGAGGTATTAACAACTCGCGGTATGCTGCCTTCCACTCTTTTCCATGAGCTCTAACGCCATTTCCGTGGTCGATAAACGTTTTCATATGAGCGAATTCATGAATTGTCGTAATCAAAAAAGCATAAGGGTTCAGATCACCATTTACAGTAATTCGATGCGGCTTATTATTCATTGGTGATCGATAATCACCATGTTTCGTTTTGCGCGGTTTCGAAACCCTGAAATGAACGGGTTCACTAAACAGCAATTCAGTGACATAATCAACAAAAGGTTCAGGTACATACTTTTTTAGAGCTTCAGCTATTTTATGGCGTTCAGTCATCGCATTGCAAAAATAAGGAATCCTTTATTTTTTTAGAATTATACGGCTTGTTTTAGAATAAGCTGTTAATTTAGCAGAAAGCCATGAATTACGTTGTCAGCATAGGGAAATATTTTGGGATGCTTCGGTATGTTTTTTCACGACCGGAACGGCTAAAAGTATACCACACTCGCACTTTCACGGAAATTCAAACCATAGGAATCAATTCGCTCGGAATCGTGGCAATTCTCTCTGTATTTATGGGTGCTGTCATCGCACTTCAAACGGCATCGAATATGGATAGTCCGCTGTTACCGAAATATACGATTGGATACATTACCCGTTCAAGTACCATACTTGAATTTTCTCCGACGATTATTTCGTTGATTCTGGCTGGAAAGGTGGGCTCCAATATTGCTTCAGAAGTCGGCACGATGCGCGTAACAGAACAAATTGACGCTTTGGAAATCATGGGGGTTAATTCCTTGAGCTATCTTGTTCTCCCAAAAGTTATCGCAGCTGTATTCATCTTTCCATTTCTCATCATTATTTCGATGGGTTTGAGTATTGTCGGTGGTTATTATGCCGTAACGTCTACATCGCTGGCCTCGCACGAAGAATTCATTTATGGCATCCGCGCTTTCTTTAAAGTAGGCGATGTTGTATACGCGCTCGTCAAAACCGTGTGCTTTGCTTTTATTATTACGACCGTTTCTTCCTATTTTGGCTATTATACTAAAGGAGGAGCATTAGATGTAGGGCAATCCTCAACTCGCGCAGTTGTTTGGAGCAGTATCTGTATTTTATTAGCTAATTTTGTGCTGACGCAATTAATTTTACTCTGATGATCCAGGTCAATAACGTGAATAAATCATTTGGCGATCTTCATGTTTTGCATGATTTTACTGCAGCTTTTGAGGCGGGTAAAGTCAACCTCATCATTGGACAATCCGGGCAGGGAAAATCTGTATTGACAAAATGCATCGTTGGTTTACTGGAGGTCGATAGCGGCAATGTTCTCTACGATCAGCGCGATTTCTCGAAAATGAATCGAAGAGAGCGTAAAAAGATACGGAAAGAAATTGGCATGTTGTTTCAAGGTTCCGCTTTATTTGATTCCATGACCGTGGAGGAAAATATCATGTTTCCATTAAAGATGTTTACCGACAAGTCTAAGAAAGAAATGCAAAAACGCGCTGATTTTTGCCTGGAACGCGTGAACCTCTCTGGTCAAAACCACTTGTTGCCTGCAGAATGTAGTGGTGGAATGCAAAAAAGAGTTGCTATTGCACGAGCCATATCAATGAACCCGAAATATTTGTTTTGCGACGAACCCAATTCCGGACTCGATCCCAGTACTTCGATTCTGATCGATAACCTTATAAAAGAGCTTACTTACGAATACAATATGACGACGGTTGTGATTACTCATGACATGAATAGCGTGATCGAAATAGGAGACCATATCGTCTTCATTCATACAGGTCGCAACTGGTGGCAGGGAACGAAAGAAGAAATTATTGACACCGATAATCAAGAGATCATTGATTTTGTATACGCTTCAAAATTCATGAAGAACCTTAAAGGAAAACTTTCATAAAATAAATTGCAATGGAATTATTTCATAACCCCCGATGTGCTAAAAGCAGAGCGACTTTACAGTTACTGGAAAAACAAGGTTTTAAACCCGAAATCCGGAAATATTTGGATGACACTCCTTCAAAGTCCGAATTAAAAGCAATTATCGATAAACTTCAAATCGCTCCAAAAGCCCTGGTTCGCAAGGGAGAAAAAATATACAAAGAAGAGTTTAAAGGAAGTGAACTCAATGATGAAGCATGGATTCAGGCTATGGTAGATCATCCTAAATTGATTGAGCGCCCCATCTTAATTCATGGAGATAAAGCTGCGATTGGGCGTCCTCCCGAAGACGTTTTAAAGATTCTTTAAGTTTTAAAAACATCAACTGATTGTTTGTAAAAAAACATCAAAAAATGAACTCCAGCACAAAATGATGGGGTCAATCCTATTTTGTTAGAACGCTCCACATTCCTAAAGGCAAGGCGATATGAGGACCAAGGTCCTATAGGTCAGCAAAAACAAGCATTTTCGAGCACTTTTTTAACCTGTTTACATCAAAAACAAGCAGTGTTGAATTTAAAACGTATTTGAACCGGCGCGAATTGGACAGAATAATTTTGTTTGTCTGTTATTTTTTGTGCATTTTTGAATAATAACTGTTTTTTTTGAAACGCTAAATTTTTTGAAATGAAAACTGCACTGACACTTCTATTTTTTCTGGTGAGTTATAGCATTAGCTTTGCACAGCATCATCCCGATTTATTGAAACGCTATTCTACAGAGAAGTTAGATGAATTAGAAGCTTCCAATCCTGAAGAATACAAGATTTTAAATAATGCTTTAGAGCGTGGAACTTTCATTGGCCCTATTCCTGAGGAAAAGGCAAAGTCCATTACCTTTGACGGCGAACTAGCCATTGACCCTGATGCCGATCATAACTTCATTACTATGGGCATCACATTAAAAGAAAATAAGTATCAGTACTTTCAGATTAAAGGAACCGATCAAATGGTCGGGGTACTTCCTAAAAGTCTCCTTCACTAAAAATACAACATCATGAAACTCTTTCATTTAAGTTTATTCTCCTTTTTTCTGATTATATCATCTTTTAGCTTCGGCCAGACGGAAATCGCTATGGATGATCCCGACTACGACACATTGAATCCAATAGACTGTTCCAACTTCCAGTCATCAGGTGTCGCAAACTTTCTCGATGACGGCGGAAGTGGCTCGAATTATTCAGGTTCATTCAATGATACGATCACGATTTGTCCCGACTTACCGAATGGTCCAAAATTAAGTATTACTTTTGGTACAAATGCTGGATTAACCTGGGATGTTGATGGCAGTGATTCGATTTACGTTTTCGACGGACCCAGTGTCAACGCTCCACTTCTAGGGGTGCACAACTCCGTTACCGACCCTACAGGATTCAACTATGCCTCTAGTTTTCAAAACAACCCTTCTGGTTGTCTGACCTTTGTGTTTGTCTCTGACGGCGCAACAGAAGGGACAGGTTGGGGAGCGAACCTTGTCTGTACGAATCCTCCTCAACCGATGGGTCCTCACATTGAAGCGTATGTCAATGGTTCTGGAAGCGACGCCTTAGTGCCGGCTGATACGGGGTATGTTGATGTTTGTCCAGGCGATTCCGTTCTCTTTGTGGCTAATCCCGATTTACTTTATGCGTTTGAAAACACGGGATACGGTTATTCACAAAATGTTGAAGACCTCACCTACGATTGGCAATTTAGTGACGGGACGGTAGGAGCTAATAACGACAGTGTATGGTTTGTTCCACCGAGTAGTAACGGTTATTTAGTAGAATTATCAATTACCGATGATTTTCCGCAAACCATTTTTATGGACTGCAAAGTGCGTGTAAGTGTACCTCCAGATTTCACAGGAACGGGACCATTGGAAGACACTGTGTGTTTTGATGAAGAAACTGTCTTATTAGGGGGAGCTAACAACACAGACACCGTTGGTGTTGATCTTCCGCCAGGTAGTTTTCAGTTTGGTGGTTCTGTGGCAGGATTAACAGCACTACCCGACGGATCAGGAATTAATTATTCGACAGATATTAACATGAGCGGTTTTGCACCTGGTGCTACTTTTAGTTCGCCATCAGATCTTCAGGACATTTGTATTACAATGGAGCATAGCTATTTAGGTGACTTAGAGGTGTGGCTCGAGTGCCCCGATGGCACAGCGGTAACGCTACTTAACTCCTATGGGCCCGGACAGATTCCCGGTGGTTTTGGAGGTGGTGGAACCTACCTTGGGGAACCCGTTGATGGCAATCTAGGTACTGCAGGTAATGGCTACGAATATTGTTTTTCGGAAATCAACAATACCTGGGGTGATTTCCCTACTGAGTTCGCAAACAACAACTTTATTAACTTAACCTCTCCTCCCGCTCCATCAGCGGGTAATACCATGAACCCCAACGGCGTCTATTTACCCGAGGAAACATACGCTAATTTTAATGGGTGCCCGTTAAATGGTGATTGGACACTGTTCGTTCGTGATAACATTGGTATTGATGACGGCTTCATTTTTGAGTGGGGACTTTATTTTGATCCAACGCTATTTCCAAATAACGAAACGTATCAAACAACGATCACCGACGCGTTTTGGTCACCAGACCCGGCAATTACATCTGGTCTCAACAACGATACGTTAATCACAGTGAACCCTTCAACTCCAGGAGATCATTCTTTTACATTTAATGTAGAGGACAACTTTGGGTGTACTTACGACACAACAGTTATGGTACATGTTTTAGATACGGTAGCCGTAGTTAATTCTCTCGACACAACTGTATTTTGTGCCACTGATTCCGTACCTTTATGGACCGCTGCATCTGGTTTAGAACCTTTTACTTATGAATGGCAAGACGGGCAAGTTGGAGATACAGCATACTTCGACATCTCTGAAAATGGAACAGAAGAGTACTTGGTGACTATTGCCGATGCTTGCGGTATTGAAACCGTAGACACTGCTTATTTAACGATGGATCAGTCTCTGGCGATTGATTCTGTCACCCAAAAAATAGCTGACTGTGGTATCGATAACGGGATTGTAAACGGTTACGGTAGTGGATTCACAGGGACTCCCGATTTTACGTGGACGGGACCTGGATCCAACAATACGGACTTCACGAATTCCAGTGTATGGTCAGATAAACCTTCAGGATGGTATTATTTTTCAATCGAAGATAATGTTTGTAAGGTGGAAGACAGTATTTTCCTTGATCAGACTCCACCTCCTACCGCTTCTTTTAACGCTAACCCTCCACAGGGCAACGTTCCCTTAGATGTGACATTTGTTAACACCTCCGACAACGCAACAACCTATGAGTGGGATTTTGGTAATGGCGATTCAAACGTTGTTAACGATTTAAGTAACCAAAACAGTACTTACACAGAAGAGGGTGTTTACACGGTGACGCTAACGATTACTGATGGGGCCTGTTCGGATCAAGCCTCGCAGCAAATCATCACAGAACTCATTCTGCCACTCATCTACGATTTACCGAACATCTTCACTCCCAATAATGACGATGCGAATGACGTGTTTACCATCAATGCAAAAAATGCTACTTCATTAGAAATTGTCATACTGAATCGTTGGGGTAATGTCGTTTTTGAAAGTTCAGATGTCGATTTCGGATGGAATGGTAAAAAGCATAATTCAGGTGCTGAATGTTCTGACGGAACGTACTTTTACCGGTTTAGGATAACTGGTGACGGCGACCAAAAAGAAGAAGAGCACGGTTTTGTTCACCTCGTACGAGACGATAATTAATAAATCCTATCCAATCATGATAAGAGCAGTCTTTTTGCCGAAGGCTGCTTTTTTTATGCCCTCTAGGGGATCTAAAAGGTAATTTCATACCAGAGCGTTCTATTTATTCTGCTTTAAACTATTTGTCAGCGACGATGAACAGCAAATCGATCGAATGGTTAAGGTCGAAATTCATCCGCTTTCCCATACCTCTACTCAGCATCAGAATGGCCCTATTCAAACCCAATCAACGTCAATAAACGAGTAGAAGGAATTTGTTGAAGCGGACCAATTAAGTGGTTTCTCGCAATCTCAATTCTTTTCGCACTTCAATTATTAGAATTAAGACATAATTCTCGCATATACCGCCGTGCCAGGGAATTGCTCCATGATTTTTTTGACAAGCGCCGTAATCGGAATAGAAAGAATTAGACCAGGAATACCCCAAATGAAGCCCCAAAGAGCGAGCATAAACAACACCGTGACGGTATTGATTGAAAATGATTTCCCCATCAATATCGGTTCTAAAATTCCTCCAAACAGAATCTGAATACCACTAATAACGAAGATAAACACGAGTAGCGTTCCTGAAACGTTTAACTCCACGAGTGCAAATGCGGTCAGCACGACTACAGAAATTACAGATCCTATCATTTGAACAAAATTGATCAAAAAGGCGAACAGCCCCCAGAAAATAGGAAAGCTCACATCAAATGCATAGCAAGCAAAGCCAAAACTCAGGCCTGTAAACAAACTCAACAAAAATTTCACTACGATAAACTTAAAGATATCGCGTTCTATTTGTCGGAATGTTTTAACCGATGCGAAGCGCTGTTTAAAAATCAGCAGCTCCATTACTTTCTGAATATTCATGGAGCCCGCAAGAAGCAATATCGTAAAGAAAATGGTCATCAGCAGCATGCTCACGAACTTACGGGCAAAATTGAGCCCATTTCCCACATTGCCGAACAAATTTTCGCTGACCTTTTCATTATTTATAAAAGCGTGCAATTTCGTTTCTCCCTGATTTGGTGTTATCCCCATCAAGTCAACCAAGGGAGCGACAACATCATTCAATCGACTGTCAAATTTCTGATAGAAGTCTTCATTGGCATTGGCGATTTCCTGACCCGACAAATGGACAATTTCATAGGCGCCTTTGAGTCCCGCAGTGATTATAATAACGACGAGAATGATTCCGACAAAATTGGGTACTCCTTTTTTCATTAACCAACGCATCATTGGCATAAATAACAGGGAAGCAAATAAAGCAAAAACGAGCGGAATAAAAATAATTGATAGCACATTCAACAAGTAGAGCACAAAAGGTACTACGAGTATGAGAAGAAGTTTTCGAATGGCTAATAATTCGTTTTGCATCGCGTATTTTTAATAAGTCCAATATTAAGAAATAAATACAAATTGAAGCAGCAATTTTTCTTAATGTCTATTAAAATCTTCCAAATATCGCTGTTTATTTTATCCGTTTATTACTAATCCAACAACAGTCTGCAGCAACAACAGTCGTCGCGAAGTTTATTTAACGCATCAGCCTTAAGGCAAATGACCAACATGATCGGCACAAATGGAGCATCCAACAACTCAAGAGTTCCAATCTCAATTTCTGTTCGTTGGAGAAAAGCGAATAAACAGATTGTTTTATCTTGTGAAAAATTGAAGATTGAAACGATGCGAGTACTCTACATTTCGTATGACGGCATGACAGATAATTTAGGTCAATCGCAAGTATTGCCGTACTTGAAAAAACTCAGTGAAAAAGGAGTGGAATTTGAACTCCTCAGTTTAGAAAAGCCTGAGCGTTCGTCGAACGTCGAAAAGATCAACCAAATGTGTAAGGCTTCTGGTATCCATTGGCACCCGTTGCCTTATGAGTCAGGTGTTCCCGTTATTTCAGCGCTGCGAAACTACAGAAGGTTAAAAAGTAAAGCACTCGCTCTAACCCAACAGCACATCTTTGATGCGACCCATTGTCGTAGCGATATTCCAGGTTTAATTGGTTATCAACTGCAGCAGCAATACGGCGTTCGTTTTCTATTTGATATGCGCGGATTTTGGGCAGATGAACGTGTTGAAGGTAAGCTATGGAACCTCAAACACCCCTTGTTCAAATTGATCTATTCCTATTTTCGCAAAAAAGAAAAGCAATTTTTTGAAAATGCCGATGCGGTAGTTTCACTCACTGAAAAGGGTAAAACAATCATAGAAACGAATGATGATTTTGGAAAATCGACGGCTCCTATTACCGTTATCCCCTGTTGTGTAGATCTCGAAAAATTTAATCCGCATGCGATTTCAGAAGAAGAGCAAAATAACATTCGGCAACACCACCAATTAACATCCGAAACCTTTGTTCTTGGCTATGTGGGTTCCATCGGTACATGGTATATGCTCGACGAAATGTTAGCTTTCTACGCCATTCACCGAAAACGTCATAACGAAAGTAAGTTCTTTTTTCTATCGGGAGAACCAGCAGAAACCATACATCGGGCAGCGCGAAATTTCGGTATTCCTGCCCGCGAAATTGTCGTACATCGCGCACCCCATTCAGCGGTACCCACCTATTGTTCACTATTTGATGCTGCTGTTTTTTTTATACGACCGACGTTCTCAAAAAGTGCTTCTTCTCCAACTAAACAGGGCGAACTCATGGCTATGGGAATACCTATTATCTGTAACGCTGGTGTAGGCGATACCGATCACATTATATCATCAACCAATGCAGGACTGGTGCTTGCCAATCTCAACGAACAAACGATGGAAAATTGCCGTTTCGACCCTTCTGGTTTTTCAGCAAAGGAAATTAGAGACGGAGCCCAAAAATGGTTCAGCCTTGATAAGGGAGCTGAAAAATACTACGAAGTGTACCAGTCGATGTTGCAGAAAGACTAAAATTTCCAGTCGTGCTGATCGACTTCACCAATGCAGTGCGTCAACAGCTCGATACAGGATCCAATATCGTCCTGATGAGCCATTTCAATCACCTGATGCATATGTCTCGTAGGAATAGACACAGCTCCTGCGATAGAGCCTCCTTCCGTCATGCGCTGTATTCCGGCGGTATCTGTTCCTCCGGCAGTCAACACTTCTGGTTGCCATTTTACATTGTATCTGGTCGCAGTCTTTTTCATGAACTCTACCATACGATAGTCACATATCGTTGAAGCGTCCATTATTTTAATTGCTGCACCATCACCGAGCGAAGTCACTTTTTCATGATCTGCCGCACCTGGTAAATCGTAGGCAATGGTTGTATCCAGTCCAAAACCAAAATCAGGCTGCACCCGCATGGCAGAAACATTTGCCCCGCGAACACCTACCTCCTCCTGTACGGTAAAGACACCATAAATGTCGTAGGGCACTTCTTTATCTTTTAGACTACGCAGCGTTTCAATCAGAATATAAACCGCTAAACGATTGTCCAGCGATTTACTGTTTACACATTCACCCATTTGAATAAATGAACGTTCACGGGTAATGGGGTCTCCTACTTTAATCAAATCCTCAACTTCTTCTTTGGTTCTTCCTGTATCGATAATAAAATCGGTAGATTTCGGATTCTTTTTGCGTTCTTCCGGAGACATCACGTGAATTGGCTTTGCGGCCATAACACCAATAACATCTTTTTTTCCGTGAATTACAACACGTTGTGCCGTCAATGTTTTAGGGTCGAAACCGCCCAACGTATGAAAGCGAATAAAGCCTTTGTCATCAATATGAGTGACCATGAATCCAATTTCATCCATGTGTGCACCTACCATCACTTTTTTATCCGATTTTCCTTTTTTTATGGCATAAACATTTCCCATGTTGTCCGTTTCCACCTCATCTACGAGTGGGCGTACTTCATCGAGAATCAGTGCTCTAATTTTTTGCTCATAACCTGGAGCTCCAGGAGTTTGGCAAACTTTTTCCAGTAATTCTAAATCTAACTTCATGATCGTCTTTTTGATTGTCTTTTATCTCTTTTCTCACTAATCGGAAGTGGGTTTTCATTCATTTCTTTGATCCGCTCTCTCGTTCGATAAATATCCATTGCCAAATAAATGGCACTACGCATCGATTGTTCGTCAGCACATCCTTCCCCGGCAATATCGAAGGCCGTACCGTGGTCTGGAGATGTTCGCACTATAGGAAGTCCCGCCGTAAAGTTCACACCATCATTGAAAGCTAATGATTTAAAGCCCGTTAAACCCTGGTCGTGGTACATGGCTAAAACACCATCAAAGTCAGCATATTGTCGACTTCCAAAAAACCCATCCGCTGGATAAGGGCCAAAGGTGAGTATTCCGCTTTCTTTAGCTTTTAAGATCGCTGGATTAATTACATTAGCTTCTTCTTCCCCCATTTTTCCTTTTTCTCCGGCATGAGGGTTCAAACCTAAGACTGCAATTCTCGGTCGGATAATACCAAAATCATTTTTCAAGCTCTTTTCGAACTCATTCAGTTTTTGGATAATCTTTTCAGTCGTTACCGCTTCTATAACATCTTTCAGTGCAATATGAGAGGTTACCAGGGCTACTCTCAGTTCATCTGCCACCATCATCATTAACGCCTCTTGCTTTCCCGAGAGATCGGCCAGGTATTCAGTATGCCCGGGAAACTCAAAACCAGCCATTTGAATGGTTTCTTTTGAGATCGGCGCCGTGACGAGTACATCTACTTTTCCAGCCGCTAAATCGTCCGTTGCTGCTTTTAAAGATTCAAACGCATACTTCCCTCCAAGTTCACTGGGCTCACCCAGTTTCATGTCCACGATTTCTTTCCAGCAAGCCACAACATTTATCTTTCGTGGTTGCACGTCAGCGGCATCCTCAATACGATGATAATTAAAAAAAGTATCGTCAATCGCTTTTTTATGATACGCCATCGTTTTTGTTGATCCGTAAATCACAGGAATGCACTCTTCGAGCATATACTTGTTTCTCAACGACTTAATAATCACTTCGGGGCCTATGCCGTTCAGGTCTCCTGTCGTTATCCCAACGCGTATAGGCTTTCGATTCGATTTTAGAATGTCTTTTGTTTGTTTCTTTTCCATAATCTATTGCTTTGGGTAATACCCAACAACAAAAGTAACAATTGTAAGTGATTTCTGTTGCGGTAAAAATGATGCTTCAGAGGAACCGTATGAATCTGTGCTCAATGGAATGGGTGAACAGCTCGATCTGGCGTTTTGACGTCGTTCCATCTGGCAGAGCTACTGTTCAGAACATTGATTTCAAAAGGAATGAGTTATTTATTTAGAGCTTGAAACAAAAAAAGACCCGCACCATGGCGAGCCTTCAAATCACATTACCAACTTTTCGTACTTTGGACAATTCGAAAAAATTGATAATGTAGTTGCGCTATTTTGAAAGACAAATATAATAAAGTTCCACTAACGTGAGCCACTGAACTCATTCTAAACAACACTCAAGCAAGTAATTAAGAAACCAGGCTCACAACAAATATTATAAGCTAAAGCCCTTACCCCGCAAGTGTTTCGAATCGAGAAACTGAATTAAAACGCTTTTGGCTTTTCAATAATTGACTAATTATTTTTTATGACGAGGCAACCATTTATACAAATAACTGATTTTCAGTGTTTTTTAACTCACCTCTTTCAACTGGTTATTTAATTCCATCCAGCCACCGCCATTTTCGCATTCAACACCGTTTCCTTTAAGGAACTGCACTGCTTGTCCGCTTCTATTTCCAGAAGCACAGCACAAAATTGGATGATCCAAGTCTTTTATTTCATCCACCCGTTCCGGGATCTCCTGTAAAGGAATGTTAATACTTCCGGCAATATTTCCCCCCATAAACTCTTGTGGGGTTCTCACATCTATTATTGTTCTTTTATGATCCATAACATTGTAGTTTTATAAATTCACTACAAAGTTAAGTGCAAGCAGCCTTTATTACAGTGACTTTTGTAACAATGATCAAATAAGATCAAAGCCAACATAGCTTTTCAGCGCTTCAGGAATAGATATCGTACCATCTTCATTTTGGTGATTTTCCATCAAAGCAGCAACAATGCGAGGTAACGCTAAAGCACTGCCGTTCAGGGTGTGACATAAGCGTGTTTTTTTATCCTCGTCTCTAAACCGCAATTTCAGTCGATTGGCCTGAAACGTCTCAAAAAGTGAAACCGAACTCACTTCCAGCCATTTCTCCTGAGCAGCAGAAAACACTTCAAAATCATACGTAATAGCAGCTGTAAAGCCCAAATCCCCACCACAAAGACGGAGAACTCTGTATTCGAGATCTAACTTCTCCAGTAAGCTTTTCACATGATCGACCATTTCCTCCAGTGCTTTTTCACTGCGATCCGGATGTTCGACGCGAACCAACTCTACCTTGTCGAACTGATGAAGGCGATTCAGCCCGCGGACATCTTTTCCATAGGATCCTGCTTCCCTCCGAAAGCACGGAGTATAACTTGTCATCTTTAACGAGAAATCATTTTTTTCAATGATTGTATCACGATAAATATTCGTAAGCGGAACTTCAGAAGTGGGTATCAGGTATAAATCATCTTCCGTTACGTGATACATCTGTCCTTCTTTATCTGGCAACTGTCCCGTTCCTATTCCACTGTTTTCATTGACGACAAGTGGTGGTATAAATTCTTCATACCCCCCTTTATTTGCTTCGTCCAGAAAGAAATTGATCAATCCGCGCTGCAGCTTTGCTCCTTTTCCTTTGTAGAAAGGAAAACCTGCTCCGGTAACTTTAACGCCTAATTCAAAATCAATTGTCGCTCCAGCTTTTGCCAGTTCCCAATGTGGTTGTGGATCAAAATTATATTCGCGTCGCTTACCGTGTTCCTCAACAACTTCATTTTCATCTTCCGAGGTCCCAGCAGGAACAATATCCTGGGGCACATTGGGGATTTCATAAAGTGCAGCTTGCAATTGCTCTTCCAAGTCCTGCTCCTTTTCTTTCAGCTCTTGCTCCTCTGCTTTTAGTTTTTTAGTGCGCGCTTTCGCTGCTTCAGCCTCATCCTTTTTTCCTTCTTTAAAAAACTCACCTATTGACTTTGAAAGTTTATTGCTTTCAGCTTTTATTTTTTCGCGTTTTCCTTTTACAGCCCGCCAGGCTTCATCGAGTTGAATTGTTTCATCGAGTTGCTCACTATAATCGCCCCCTCGTTTTTGAAGTCCCTCTGCAATCGCTTCTTTTGAAGCTCTAATACGCGTAATTTCTAACATAATTTCCAATGTGTTTTCACCGTGCAAATTTAAAAGAACTTGCTTGAATTCCTTACTTTACTGTTGAAAATGAAGAATTACTTGCCGCTTTGACTTAAGCGATTGTGCCGATTGATTAACACTTTTGTGGGCAAATAAGACACGATGAAGCCCAAGACCGCGACGGAAAAAGTGATAAAGAAAGCATCGGACCAGGTGGTTTTCATGGGGAAAGGCTCTCCAGGTGCACTAGGCATACCGATCACTTCAAAGTAAACCTGCAAAAAGCAAACCATATACCCCAATGCAAGTCCGATCAAGATGCCGCGACCGACAATCATGAGTCCTTCGAAAAAGAAAATTTTAAAGATCGTGTTGCGGTCGGCTCCCATACTGAACAAGGTACCGATATCATTTTTTTTCTCTACGAAAAGCATGGCGATTGAAGCAATCAAATTGAATGATGATAAAATAAAAATAAAGACGAGTATCAAATAGACAATCATTCGTTCAGACTGACTGGTTTTGAAGATGAGCTCGTTCTTTTCAAAACTCGTTTTTACCGTAAAATCTTCACCCAGGAATTGTTCGATTTTCTTTTTAACCGATTTTTCATTGGCTCCTTCTTCAATTCCGACATAATAAGCAGAAATATCATCGTCGTATTCTAACAGTTCTTTTGCGATACTATAACCCACAACTACATATTCACTATTTACTTCCCGGTTATAATTCATACGGGATGAAACTTGAATTTGACGAACGTTAAGTGGCTTTTTACCGGGTCTTAGTTTACCTTCTCGCAAAGGAACATTGAACGTGATTTTTTCTGTTCTTACACCAGAAGTAGGGACATAAGCGTCTAGTTTTCCTAACAAATATGCTCCAAAGATAGCGTGAGGGGTGTTATTCACATACAAATAAGGATTGCCGTCGACCAGGTGTCCTTCAATGTCTGCCATCTCCACAAAAACAGGGTCAACTCCAATCATTTTGGCGTGCACCCATTTATTTTCGTGTTTGAGAATGACAACCTCTTCCAACGCTCTTGACACGTGTTCAACACCTTCCACGTCATAAATTTGACTGGTATCTATAAAGTGCTGGTTAAAGGTCTTTGCTTTGCTCGAACGTATCGTAATGGAGGGATCAAAGTCGCTATATAAACGAATAACAAGGTCTTCTATGCCGTTGAAGGCCGAAAGCAATATCACTAAAGCAGCAGTGGAAATAGTAATACCTACTACACTGATATTTGTAATCAAATTAATGACATTACGGGATTTTTTTGCCTTAAAATACCGTCGCGCTATGAATCTCGATACATTCATTTATTGCTTGAGCAATTCATCAATTTTTTCAGCATAATCTAATGAATCATCAATGTAAAACTCTAAATCGGGGATGTGTTTCATGTTTTTCAAACGCCTGCCAACATCGCCTCTTACTTTTCCTTTGTTTGCCTGGATATTTTCGAGCACCTCTTCTTTCGGAGGACCGGCAAAGATGCTCAAATAAACGCGCGCCAAACCGAGGTCTGGAGTAATACGAACAACTGTCGCAGTAACCATTGCACCCATACAAAGCGAGCGAGCGTTTTGTTGAAATACTTTAGAGACCTCTTCCTGTATAACGTTTTCAATTCTATTTTGTCTAATCGAACTCATGGTACAAAAATACAAAAGAAAAGTGGGTTGATAGGTTTGGTGTTATTTCAACCCTGGCGAGTCGGTAGATATACAAGAAAGCAGAACTCAACCGCCTGTAGTTTCTCATCATAAGCTGAGAGCCTTGATTATGCTATATTCGTGAACACTTGTTGGATATCATCATCATCTTCGATTTTATCGAGTAGCTTTTCAATCTCCTCCATTTGTTCTTCATTCAAATCGATCGGAGCGGTTGCATAACGCTTTAAGTTTGACTTAGCCACCTCAATATTCTTTTCTTCGAGCGCTTCCTGCAAAGTTCCAAAACTGGTGTAATCACCATAAATAATTACCGTTCCATCTTCAGTCTGTTCGATTTCTTGAAGACCGGCATCGATCAATTCCAGCTCAAGGGACTCAATATCCAGTTCGTCGGTGTTCTCTGGGGCTATTTCGAACACAGCTTTGCGATCAAACATAAATTCAAAGGAACCATTAGGAACAACCTGACCACCTGCTTTATTAAAATACGACTTTACATTCGCTACCGTTCTGGTTGGGTTATCAGTAGCACATTCGACATAAATAAGTACTCCATGTGGCCCTTTACCTTCGTAATTAACGAGTTCATAATTTTCTACATCTTTCGATGTGGCTCGTTTGATGGCTTTTTCAATATTGTCTTTTGGTACATTTTGCGATTTTGCGTTTTGAATGGCTGTCCGCAGTGTCGCGTTCATCGCCGGATCATCGCCCCCCTCCTTAGCGGCCATCGTAATAGCCTTCAACAACTTCGGAAAGACTTTCGACATCTTGCTCCACCGTTTTTCTTTTGCTGTTCTTCTCGCTTCAAACGCTCTACCCATACTATTTCCGTTTTGAAGTCAAAAACGACCTCGGTTTTTCCTGGTAAATATACAAATTAGGTGCGAAATAATCTGTTTTTATCACTGAACGCCATAGGGCAATTGCGTTAAAATAAGAAAGCAACCCCAAGAACTATTAAATAACTCATCGGGATCGACAAGGTAATAAGTGCAGCCCACCAGTATCTTTTCTTTTTGTCCTGCTCTGTCATATTTTTTCGTTCAAATAGTTTTAAGCCCAGAAATGAGGCTAAGTAAACAACTCCCAGTCCACCAATTATGAGAACCAGCGTACCAAGTAGTTCAGATGAGTTACACGATATAGTGCAGGAAAGGTAGCCAATTAACCCCAATGCTGCACCAGTACAGATTATCAGGATAAACATGGACGCTATAATATAAACAGGATCGTGCACCATCTCTCCAGGACTATTGGCAGAAGCTTCCAGCAACCCATTCACCCAGGACCACTGGGAAAAGTCAAACCCATTGCTCAGCATTCCCCCCAGAGAGAAAAAGCCAAAACTCGCTGAGACATTCAACACCCCGAGCAGCCCGAGTTTTTTACTGTTGGTCATTTGTCCGTCTTGCTTCCAGTATTCCGAGGTAAATATACTCACGGCGATAAGGCCTAAAGAAAGAAGTAATAACGGCAATGAAAAAGGAGCCCCCAGCAACAAACCAAGACCCGTTGATGATGCGGCGAGCAACACCTTTGCAAGAACCAGCAAGGCCCTGGACTTTGATTTATTACGCGCTGCCCAGCGCTGCACTTTGTTGGGTCTTTTCTTGCTGAAAAAGAAGGGAAAAAACAGCAAAAGAAAAAAGTAAGCGCCATTCATTTGCCAACCTTTACGCGATTGTGCAGTGTTTTTTTTCGACGTTTCTCCTGTTGTATTCGATACTGGTGTAGATGGATCATACGCGCCATTGATATCCTTTGTGTTTTGAGGACTTTCTTGAGGATTACCCGCTTTTCTTATTGAACGAATAGCCACCAGTTCGCGCTCGACTTTGGGTAATTTTATTTGTTTCGACTTACGATTAGTAACGTTGTCCCTGTTTTTCAAATAAGGTGCTGATGGGTCATTGCATATTACATCACGCTTTTGAACCTCCATGTCTCTCTCTGCTGCTACTCCATCTTGAAAAACGCTCTGCTTCTTATGAAAATGCCAGCCTTTGCGGTGTTTTCGCTTTTCGAACAACCCACGCGAGTTCGTGCTGCACGACTCTGAGAAGAGGAACAGAAGCAGCAGTGCAAAAAGGGTGTATGTGGTTTTTGGGTGTTTCATAAAAAGGTTGAACAAGTCAATACGTCAACGTATCTGTAAAAACCTCAAGTGTGGTTGGCAGGAACACACTGTCTATTTTTTCTTTCCACACTCCCTCGTCGGTGTACTCCATTTTATACCTCAGGTAGCGGTCGCCTAAAACTAGTCTGCCTTCTTCAGATGTGGATAACATAAATGGACCAAATCCACTATAGATTTTTGTTGGTATGGATCTATAGTTCTCTTCAAAACTATCATACGAAAGCAAAGAAAAACACAAAGAATCATCGCTACTTGATGGAGCTGACGTTTTTAACAATTGCGGTTTGAAGTACGCCCGCCCTTCCAGTTTAAAGTTAGCAATCGTTTTTCCCTGCTTGAGGCCTCTGTGAACCGTTTGATCTCCATGAGTGGGATTGATCCATCTGTATCCTTCTTTACTGGCATAAAAAACGCCATGTCCACGCTCAGTGGTTATTTTTACATGAAAACTGCCGTTTTCACCGGTATAGTCTTCATCTACGTTGTTTACTTCAGGACCCTCGATGAGTGCATTGCTGCCAACAGCATCCCTCAGGTGCACCAGTGCGCCTTCGATGGGTTCACCAGTCACCTTGTTAGTAATGATTCCCTCAACCTCATAAGTCCTTTCTTTTCTGCACGCGGCAAGCGTCAAAAAAAGCATCGTGATGATCAATATAGATTTATAGTTTATCATAAAATAACTATTTTGTTGATGTAGCGGTTATTTGATTTTGTGTTCACTTCAATCACGTATTGTCCGCTCTTCAAATCGTTTAACGTGATTGTCGTTTTTGTGTTTTCTAATCCTTTATATTTCTGGACTTCAACCCCCAAGTTATTAAAAATGATGACAGATGACAAAATTTCTTTTGAAGTTGACTCAATGGTTAACCTGTTGTGGGTTGGGTTGGGATAATAATGGATGGCGTTTTGACGGGTTTTGGGTTAGTTTTTTTTGAGTGTTCTAAAAATCATTATCCAGATTTCCCGAGCAGTATGGGCGTATCACAATATGCCTATACTGCTCCTCATTCGGTGAGCCCGTTCGGACAATTACAATTGAATACCGATATTTATTCTTAAAGAACTATTCCTATTCGTCACATCCGAGTAGTATCTTAAATCGGCAAATCCTATTTTGCAATCGGGTTTAATAAATATGCTGTAGTTTTCTAACGGGAAACTTACGCCAAAGCCAATTGAGGTTCCGTAACTCAATGTAGAATACATAGCCCCATCATTTTCAAACTCAAAAGTTTTTTCGCTGGTCATGTTGGGCGATGAGGTATATCGAGTGCCGCTTCTTTTTCCAGCGAAAATTAAATCGAGAAATCCTCCTGCCTCAAGAAAAAACTTAATATGATTTCCACCATTCCATCTCGCGTATAACGGGATCGATAAGTTGTGTAAAGTGTAATCTACATCCTTAGAATACAACCATTGACCTTCATAAATATGATCAATTTGAAATCGATTCAAATTATATTCCATTCCCGGAATCAGGTTTAGTTTTTTCGTTTTAAAAAAGATATGTTTAGCTCCCACACCAAATCCAAAACGTTCGCTATATTCAGAATGCCGCGTAGAAAGTGTTCGGTTTACCGATACGTCGATTTCGTTGACAACATCTGAAAGGTCATCTTTTTGACCATAAAGATGGGGCAAGCAAAAAACAAGAAGTGAAAATATCAACCTCCCCTTCATTTTGATTTAATTATTTTGTGCGTATAAACTTTATCTTTATTAGAGTTTATAATATATAAATTATAACTTCCGTTCTCTTGATTTGACAAATTTATTTTCACTTCAGATTGTTTGGTATCTGCTTTGTTAAATATTACTTTTCCATTAATATCTGCAATATAAATACTAAAATTTTCCCGTTTCGAAGAAAATTCTATAATAAACTCACCATCATTGGGGTTAGGGTAAATTTTCAGCGGTGAATAGTTCTTAACAGAGTCCATGTACATAATTGACTGATTAGTTCTTTCACTAGCAATGACTTTGGACTTATTTCCTTTCTTTTTACTCTGGCAAATACTGTTGTCAATTACTGCTTGATAGTTACTTCCAGGATATATATTTGAGTTTTCCTGATTTATTTCATTGCCTGCGATTAAAGTTAGTTGCTCACCTGAAGGTAAGGTAAAACTACTACTCAAATTAATCGTTGTACCTACCACCACATTGTAAAGCTCAGGATCTAGATCTAAATCAGAGATATCATTTATGTTCACAATTTCTTCACAAGGCATTTGTTTATAACATTTAGTCGCTACTTAACAACTGATACTAATACTGCATTTTTGGATAAATCAACTTGTGACCAAACGATAAAAATAGTTTGAAAAAAAATTCGCTTGCTTCCTTCACCAGGATTTTCATCATTTTCTTCAGATTCCATCCAGTTGCAGCCAT
>CAYFTH010000014.1:0-1787 GCA_964346075.1 uncultured Fluviicola sp.
TCGGCATCCTGCAAATAAGAACTGATCAGTGCGTCGTAAATAGGGCCGAGCGCAGTAATATCCCGATGTTCATTGTAATGCTGAATAATTTCTGGCATTCCCCCCAGTAGGGCATATGTATGAAAAGTCCGTAACAATTCCTTTTCAGCGTAACTTTCTAGCGGAGTTTTCTGGTATTCCTCGAGCAGTTGATCTTCTCCTGTTGCTTTTAGAAATTCTTCAAAAGAAACGGGGCGCAATACTTTGTATTCTACGCGTCCTACTGGAAAGGTAAGGTTTTTGCCCAAAAGGGTTTCCAGCATACTTCCCGCTGCAATAACTGCAAGGTCAGGCATTTCTTCCTTGAAATAACGCAAAAGGTTAACTACTTCTGGGGATTCCTGAATTTCATCAATAAATAAAAGGGTGTTTTCTAACGCATCCAATCGCATTCGCTTTTCGAGAAAAATGCGCGTGGTTAATTGATCGATGTCTGAGAAATCTTCAAATAGTTGGGCGTCTTTGGGTCGCTCCAGGTTAATGTAAATGTATTGCTCGAATTGTTCTCCAAATTCATGGATAAGTGTTGTTTTACCTACTTGTCGAGCCCCACGAATAACCAATGGCTTGCGCGATGAAGATCTGCGCCATTGTTCAAGTGCTTTTATTTGTGTACGATAAAACATTTTGTTCTCTTCTTTTAAAAACAAATATACAGAATTATTATTAAAGTAAGGGTTAATTGTACCCTTTTTACACCTAAAGTAAGGGTTGTTTTTTGTGTTTCACCACCCAAAGTAAGGGGTCTTTATTCTCAACAAACAAGTTTATTACCAATTCACCACTACTTTCCCAGTAGATTTTCCAGACTCTAAAAATGCATGAGCATCTGCGATTTTATCAGCAGAATACGACGCTCCCACTTTAGGATCAACCTCATCATTCAATGCTTTTTGTACTACTGATTTTAAACAAAACTCCATTGTGTAGGGTTTGTAGTCACCTACCTTCAACATGTTCACTCCAATAACACTTTTAGAGCGCATCATGAGCGTAATTGGAATAATAATACCCATTTTTCGAACAAAATTTAAAGTGGAAAAGATTCCCCACTTTTTTCCAGATCGTTCACTTCCTCCAAACAAGAGTAGTTTCCCTCCATTCCCTAAAAGCTTCCAGTCTTTTTTAAACGTTGATCCGGCAACAGGATTAAATGAAACATCGATGCGTTCTCTTTTTAAAACACGTTGAATCTGATCGGCGTAATCGTGTTTATTGTAGTTGATAATATGGTCAACTCCCATTTCTTCCAGATATTCCTTTTTGCTATCACTTCCTGTTTTTGCGAATAGGGTAACACCCTTACCTTTTAGAAGTTGAATCAGTGCGGTTCCAACTCCTCCTGCTGCCGCGTGAACTAATACTTTATCGCCCTTTTGCACGGTCGTAGCAACATGGGACATGTAAAATGCAGTAACGTATTGCGTAGCCAAACAAAGTGCTTTTCCTCCGTCGTAATCACCGATCTCAGCAACCGCTAAATGCTTGGTGTTTACGTGCCTCGCATATCCGCCAAATCGGGTGAATGCCACGACTCTCTTTCCAAGCAAGTCTTTTGAAGCCTCCTTTCCCAGGTCTACTATTTTACCAACAACCTCATATCCTATCACACAGGGCAACGGTGGAGCTTCGCGATATAATCCGTTCCGTGCCATGACATCTGCGTAGTTCAAACCAAAGGATTCTACTTCGATCTGAACCTCATCATCCTCCAACGATGGTAGTGTTATTTCTTTCTCCTCAAATGC
>CAYFTH010000014.1:1887-23152 GCA_964346075.1 uncultured Fluviicola sp.
GGAAACCCACTTCCCACGATTGCTGGCAATACAGCAGAGGGGCCGGGCAATGGTATCACTTCGATATCATTGGCGATACATTCTCTCACGAGCAAAAACCCCGGGTCTGATATAGCAGGAGTTCCGGCATCAGATACAACCGCAGCAGTTTGACCCAATTTGATTTTTCCCACTACACTTTCCAATGTCTTGTGCTCATTGTGAATGTGGTGTGATTGAAGATTGCTCTCTATCTCGTACTTCTGCAAAAGCCGCTTAGTTGTCCGCGTATCTTCGGCTAAAATAAAGTCGACTTCTTTTAGTACGTTGATCGCGCGAATCGTAATGTCTTCAAGGTTTCCAATGGGTGTTGGAACTACATATAATTTACTCATAGAATTGGTTATCTGGTCAGTACGACGTAATCGTTCAGTACTGTTTTCAAAAACTTTAACTTCTTTTTAGGCAATTCCGTTAGCTGGAGATCTTTCGCAATTTTTTCTGCCAAAGCAATAGCGAGTTTTTTGGTCTGCTCATTGCGATATTTTTCAACTCGTGAAATCGTGTTTTTTACGAACATCATATCGTCGTCAGTATACATGGTCACATTTGAATAAGTCGGCGTATAATTCTGATCCGATTTAATCGACAGCACATCCTGAATTGAAAAAGAACGACTCGGACGTTTTCTAGTGACCACTGTATTGGCCATAAAATCACCAATTCTCTGATTCTTTAGGGACACAGCGGCAATTAGAATATCGAAAAAAGCTGATGCGATGAGAAGCAGAATACCTCCACTGGCAAACAAAATAATATAAAATTCGATGGGCCGAAAAATCCAGCGGGTAAAATAATCTCGAAATTTTGCGTTTTCTCCGTTGGTTTTAGTCACGCGTACTCCAACGGCCATTTTACCTACTGTTTGACCCTTTGTGAGGTACTCCATCAGGGGAGTATAGAGCACAAATGGAAGATATACCACAATCATAAAAAAAATAACCCATAGATCCAGACTTTCCCAGTCTCCAATACGAAAAGCTGAAGTAAAGATGGCGCCCATTATTAATGTCATTATAATAAAATAAGCTACCATTATAATAACATCAAGCAACACAGCAACAATACGCTGACCAACAGATGCGAGTTCTACATCAATGGGTACATTATGTTCTGTTCTGAGTTGAAGTGTTCTCATACTGTTTTAACGTATGCTAAAATAAATAAATATTTGAGATTTTTTCAGAAAGACAAAGCCACCATAGAAGAATGTTGAACTCACCTTTACCCTAAAAACTTAATTTCTACGATTCCACTTGAAGTTGCGGTTATTAACCAGCGTGAAGCGCAAATTAACAAAAAGTGTATTGGTTGCCGTAAAGGCATCTGCAGAAGTAAGCAACATATAACCAGCTCTGATGTGAAAACCAAAAACTTTATAGCCTACTACTGGAGAAACCCCATAGCGCTCTTCCTCGAAATTCGATCGCATACAAACATCTACACCGTAAGTTAAATCAAAACGACTTGGTTTGTGCCAGTATCCACTGTTGATTTGTAGTGCATTATTGGGAAAATTATAACCAAGTCCGAGATGAACGGCATGCGTTTTGGTCTTTTTAAGACGAATATCTTTGAATTGAGCCTCCATACCAATTTCTCCCACTGTAAAGCGTCCTTGCTGCACCCCAAAATAAGGCCCAAGCTTCCGCACATGCGGGTCTAACAAGGGTTTTTTATCCTTTTGGGCAACGATTGTGCCTCCACTTGAGAATAGTAGGAGTATCAATATATACACAAGAAATCCGCTTTTCATGATTCGTTATTGTGTTTGAAGCGAGTCTTTTGCACTTTTGAGCGCTTTTAAATCCTCTAAGGTAATCCCCAAACTATCTGCAGTGTTTTTTAATCGCCTGGCATCTTCTAACGTTACATCTTTTCCATCGAACAACTCCCCATTCACGTTGTTTTTCATCCAGATTGAACTCTCTTCAATAGCAGGTATTGTTGCAGATGCCGTGATCTTTACAGGTTCATAAAGTAATGAATTCGACTTAATATCCTGCGGTATAAAGTCACCACGTTCATCATAAGTTTCCAGCAGGATAATTAAAATACTTAAGGTATAAATCATTTTAATCACGCCAAAAAGTAATCCAAACACCTTATTGATAGGACTAAGGTTGACCACCTTAAGCATGCGTTCGACCATTTTTCCAGCGAAAAAAACCATAGCGCCTACGGCCAAAAAGGTAAGTGTGAACGCGACAACAGGTAAATATTTTCCTTCAATGTCGATATTCTCTTTAATAAGTTGAGAGGTCCAGTCAGAGAAATGAACACCAGCGTATATCCCTACAAGCAACGCAAGCAGCGTAAAGACTTCAATCACGAGCCCCTTCCTAAAACCTACCCAGGCAGCATACAAGGCAGGCACGATAATAATAATATCGACGAAGTTCATTAAAACAAATTTAAGCGGATCAGATCATCGAATGCAGCATTATATCGTGATTTTACTAACAACGCATATTGGAAAGATTGTACGGATTATTAAACAGCCCCCCTTCAGTAACAAAAAGAGTCCTTCATGATTAAAAGAACCGCTTTAGACGAAACCAATAAAAACGAGGCTAACAATTGAAATTCCGCTATATTTGTCCCGGATGAAACAGTTAACGACCATATTTAAGGCAACATTTGTCTATAAAGGACGCGCGCTGGCTACTATATTCTTCAACTTGCTCTTCGTAATCTTCAATTTGATTTCACTCGTACTTTTCGTTCCCTTTTTACAAGTTATCTTTCCAAGTGATGATACCGAACTAGTGCTGACGGAACCAGTTTACGACGGTGAAGGAATCGGTGGTTTCGTCGATTATGTTTCGAAATATTTCGACTACTTTATGAGCACGATGGCGCAGGAAGATCCCAAATATGCATTGATGTTCGTCTGCGTGTCGGTGGTTATCGCATTTTTCCTCAAAAGCCTGTTTCGCTACCTGGCGATTTATCATCAGTCACAACTGCGCATGGCGGTGGTGCGAGACTACAGGAATCAACTCTTTGAAAAATCGATGCGTTTGCCGGTTTCGTTTTTTACTGAAGAAAAAAAAGGAGACTTAATGTCACGGATGAACGGTGATGTCAATGAAATTGAAATTGCTGTGGTTGCCGTATTAGAATTGATTTTTCGCGACCCCATTTCGGTGCTGATTACCGTAGGTGTTCTCATTTACTGGAGTCCGGCTTTGACGCTCTTCTCTTTTATCCTGCTCCCGCTGTCGGCATTGATTATTACACAAATTGGGAAGAGTTTAAAACGAACAGCCAATAAAGGGCAGAAGCAACTGGGAGTTGTCTTTTCTTTTCTGGATGAGTACCTGGGAGGAATTCGAATTGTTAAGGCATTCAACGCGACAAAAGATGCAGTGAATAAATTTAAAGCCATCAATCTTCACCATCAGCGACTACTGACGCGCGCTTTTCGGAAACGCGATTTGAGCTCTCCCCTGAATGAGTTTTTAGGTGCTGTCGTCATGATTCTCATCGTCTGGTACGGTGGCACGATGATCCTGGACGGTGAAGCGGGGGCAGCTTTTACAGGAAAACAGTTCATAGGATTTATAATTGTTTTTTCTCAGCTGCTCGTCCCTGTTCAAAACATTGCTAAAAATATGGCCAACTTGAGCAAAGCGCGGGCATCGCAAGACCGCATTGAGGAAATTCTTTCACTGGATGAGAAAATAGAAGATCCAGCGCATCCTAAAGAGATTGCTCCGCTGCAAGATAAAATTACTTTTGATCAAGTTGCTTTTGCTTACCGAAAAGAAAATGTGCTGGAGAACATCAGCTTTGAACTGGAAAAGGGAAAAACGGTGGCGCTCGTGGGAGAGTCGGGGAGCGGAAAATCAACAATTGCCGATTTGCTGCCGCGATTTTACGATGTAAATGAAGGTGCGATTGTCTACGACGGAACGAATATCAAATCATTTCGCTCTTATGATTTGCGCAAGCAGATGGGGATGGTGAGTCAGGAATCCATTTTATTCAACGACACCGTATTCAACAACATTGCCTTTGGTATGCAAAACGTTACTGAAGAATCTGTTATTCAAGCTGCTAAAGTTGCCAATGCACACCGTTTTATCATGAGTTTGGAAGAAGGTTATCAAACCAATATTGGTGAACGGGGAAATAAACTTTCAGGAGGACAAAAGCAGCGCGTGAGTATTGCTCGTGCAGTACTTAAAAATCCACCGATCATGATTCTCGACGAGGCGACCTCCGCGCTTGATACAGAAAGTGAGAAACTGGTTCAGGAGGCGCTGGATGAGTTGATGAAAAACAGAACTTCACTGGTGATTGCTCACCGCCTCAGCACCATCAAGAATGCCGACCTCATTCTCGTGCTCAGTGATGGGAAAATTGTAGAGCGCGGCACGCATGAAACGCTTTTTCAGCAAAAAGGATTGTATTACAAGCTGAGCTCGATGCAGGAACTTTGAGTCAGCTGCCAGTCCTAGAATGGAAACGCTGTCATTTCACTATTTCTTTTTTGTTGCTCTGGTGTCGAAGTCCAACGGTATAGCATGGATTAGCTTGATGCCAGAAACTGGATCGTGCTCTTTTTTACATCAACAAAGACGGGCTCACTAAAATCACCACAAACGGTTAATATATTGTTGTGATGATGTGCAGCCTTCATAATTTGGTCGCGATCAAAAAAGAGTGTTGAGGAATGCTTCTCCTCTTCAATAGTGGCAAGTACAGGCTCACCATTAAATTCACAGTCCCAATGAACTTCGTCCCGGATTTCTGCATGAATTAATTCGATATAGACCTCCTTCGAAAAAGCAATAAAATTGAGTTGTCCAAAATCAAAAACAAGTCGCAAAATGCCGTCTTGCGTAAACGCTCCTTTTGATGTTATTCCACAGTCTTCCCATGTAACCGGACCACGCCGTTTCAGGACAATCATACTTCCTTTTTTCTCAATATTATGTAGCTGTACTGCTCGCATTTTACATTACTTTTTTCATGATCACAATGAAAAAAATGAGTCATCTTCCACAAAACTACGTTGAATGAGGTAAAAAAAAGATGACAATTCTCATTCCTTACTCCATTTTTTATCAGTTGATGAGGTAAGGAATCAACAACGGCTTTCACAACTGTTGAAATTCAAAAGTAGGAGCTCCTTTGTTGCCGGCTTCATCGTAAAAGTCGATAAAACGCAGTTTGTAGAAAAATCCTTCTCGATCCTGTATGACAAAAAGTTGGTCGCTGTCTACTTCATAACCGTTTCCCGTAAACGTCTTCCAGTTATACCCCAACACATTGCGGTTTTTCTCTAATATTAATTCCGAAGCGTATTCCTGATCGACATCCTTAAAATCAATTCCTTCTTCAACCTGAAGTGCACGGGTTTTGGAGTCGTTTAACAGACATCCCGTAACCAAATACGGTGTTTCTTCGGGTTCGTAAAAAATATGCGTGTACTGGGTAAAAATCAAGTCCCAGCTTTCTCGGGGTGGTGCAATATCCGCGATCGCTCCCGTTTCGAGATTAAAATGTGTGTAATTGAAAGCTTCATTCCTGGGAACAGTAATCGTAGTTCCATCAGTCGACTGCAATGGGCCAAACGTAATGGTGAACTCATCAGAATTGGCGTTATTGAGTTGTAGTTTTCTCATTCCCTCATGTGAGCCGTCGGGGGCATACCCTCGATCGATAATAAAAACTTCATTTTTTTTCCAGCCATTCAGCGCAGTGGAGTCCAGATTTCCACTGGGCATATCGATTTTTTTGTTTATTGTAAAACCAACTGTGTCTGTAATTGCATTAAAACTGTATTGATCTGTAGGTAATGCATACATCATTTTAGAGGAATTCAACACCACATTGTGTGCCGAATCACAGCAAGTAAAACCGAGGTCCCAGTCAGTTTTAGGGTTTCTGCCTACCTCCTGATTCGTTCCCAGGTCGAAATAAATCTGCCATTTGTAATCGGCGTCCATGGTTACGGTTTGCGTAGTTAAATCTCCAGGTGTTTTTGGTTGAATGGGTCGTTCTTCTTTCAAACAGCTGGCAAAAAAAACTGTTAACGCGATCACTAGCCTTGTCTTACTCATGGTTTTTTGATTTAATTTGTAGAATACAACGAGCAAAGAATGTCCTTCCCGTTCCCACCTGAACTTGACCTGTTCCTGCGGCGTGTGCTCCTGTACTGCCACCAGAGCTGACGACAGACCGAATATCAAATGCATTTTTCACGCCCATGGAGAGTTGCACTCTTTTTTGCCAAAAAGAACGGCTGAACGTCGCATCCAGCATGTGGTAATCTTCTATTTTTCCTTCCTGGAACTGACCGTTCGCCCCTTGTCGAATAGTAGGCAGGGCGCCTGTGTACTTGTAAAACACATTGGTGTGCAAACCGATTGGGCTAATGGTATATTGGACGGCTCCTTGTACCTGAGGTGAAAAAAGAAAATCGACGTCTTCATGAGCCAAACCTGTCAATTGATTTTGCCTTCCCACATAACCTGCCCCGATTTGTGCGGAGAGGTCGTTACACTTGAGCGTTGACTGAAACTGTACTCCGGTTGTTTTATAGCGTTCCAGGTTAAAATAGGAAAACAAAGTCTGATTTTGCTGTGCCAGGGTGATGCGGTTGGTAATGTCGTTGTAAAAAGCGCTCAATTTATTGTTCCACTGTCCTTTTGTCAATCGCGTGCTATGGGTCAATGATACATTAAAATTGTTCGACTTTTCTGCCTTGAGGTCTTTATTTCCCTGAATATTATGGTTGATATCGACAAAATAAAAATGGAGTTCCTTTATACTCGGCGACCGAAACCCACGTGCGTATGAGGCGCGCAGGAATAATTGCTGCTTTTCGCGTTGGAGGATTTTCCATTTGGAATGAAAAGAAGGAACCAGAGGAGCGGGGTAGGAAGAATTGTAACTCCACCGCAATCCCGGTCGCAAAACTAACTGCTCAACAGGTGTGTATTCCAGTGAACCAAATAGGGCCGCATCGAGAATCGTCTGTTGTCCGGTTTCTATTCTTTTTCCCTTACCAATATCATAATTAACATCATACCCCAGCTTGAACTGCAGTTGGGAACTATCGTTGGCATACGTCCAGTTTCCGCGTGATAAAAGTGTGTGAAAAGTGGAAGTGTCATGATCTGAAGGAGCTGGAGATAATACATCTTCAATTGTCGTCAAATCCCGTAAAAACGTGTTTTTTTTGCGAAAGAATCCATTGTAGGCCGCAATGAAATTGAACGAAGCGTGACCTTTTGAAGTATAGTTTCCCTGAATACGTTGATTGATCCTGTCAGTTTGATAATAGTCGTCAAATGCCGTTTGCAGATACGGTGGGCGCGGCGAACCGCGATTGATCACCTCTTCTGTGAAATTGTTGCTGGAATAATTGAGAAACCACCTCTCTTTTTGAAGGCGATAGTTGACATTGACAAAGTATTGCTCTTTGGGGTTCCAGGACATGACACGCGAGGAGTCGGCTATTGGATTGCGGTCATAAAAGAAATTGGGATGTTTCGGGCTCCAGCCATCAAAAAAGTAGCGTCCCCCATCGACTACGAGTTGATGTGTTCCATTTCCCCATCGAAACTGTCCCGTATTGTTGAATCGTCCGTTGCTTTCATAAAAGTTTTTAGAAAGCACAGTCCATTGAGCGGCATTGCTTTTTTTTGTGATAATGTTAATTGTACCTCCGAGAGCATCTGTACCGTATTGTACCGATAACGGTCCTTCTATTATTTCTATTCGCTCTACATTTTCCATGGGAATTTGGGATAAATCGATGTTCCCGTCTAATCGACCCGTCATCGGAACTCCGTCAATGAGAATTTTTATATTCTGACCGCCAATGCCTTGTAGTTCCATGCGACTTCCCAGAATATTGTCTTCACTCAAACGAACATTTAAGGTATTGGATAACGCATCCTTGAGGTTTTGAGCAGCCATGTTTTCAATTTGTTGGGCGTCGATAACTTTCACGTCATGAATAGATTGGTCGACGCTTTGCTTTTTATACTGTGCTGTTACCACGACTTCATCAAAGTTCTGACCATTCGGCTGCAAGTAAATCAATTGTTTTTTGGTGGTGAGGCTGAGTGTGTCGCGATAGGTTTTGTAACCATAAAAACGAACTGTCACGAAAAACTGAACACCTTTGGTGTGGTTTGGCACATTTACCTTGCCATTGAGATCCGTAATGAGTGGGTTAATTTTATTATCACTTGAAAGTGATTTAAAGGTAATTTGAGCACTGGGAACAGGTCGGTCGTCTTCAGCAGAAAGAACAAAGATTTGCTGTGAATACCCCTTCACAGCGGTCAAAACTGCAAGTAGGACGACAATCAGTGTGCGGCGCCAGATGACGCTGCAACGATGAAGTCGAACCATAGATAAAACGCTGCAACGACCGACCATATTTTCAAATTTTACGTTGTGCTCCCAGTAGTGCTTTCAATTGTTTCCAGTAAAACGCGATGAATAATCCATTCAACAGTGTAAACGCTCCCGTTTTGATCACCTCATTCATGTCATTGTTCATGAAGGTGTGGAGTAAAAATATATTCAACACGATTGGAAAGAGAATGATAAGACCTATCAAGCGCGTTGCAGGGATAACCATCAGCAATCCAGCAATAATTTGCAATACGCCTACGAGGTGAAGAAAACCCGATGCTTTCATCATTTTCACTGTCAGACGAAAAGGTATGGGGTTTTTATAAGAACCAGACGCTATGGCCTCGGTATACGCTGTTTTTGCTTTTGGATGCGGCGCTCGCTCTTTTGGTATGAACTTACTGACACCGGCATATATAAAAAGTGCTGCGAGTCCAACAGTCAGTATTGCGTGAAGATACGAAAACACCTTCTTCTTCATTCCTATGATTTTTTGGTGTTGACAAAGGCATCAATGATGGTTTGAATATCCTCGCGCGCATCTTCTTGCTTGTACGCATCACCAGCATACTTTTTACCCGTTGCAAAAAGACGCTCGAACAATTTTTTCCCATCTACCTTTTTCTCAATTTTGAGGACATCATATTTTTCATAGGTTTTAGACCAAAGTTCCCGAACGTCTGCCCAGTACGCTTCATTTTTGTCCCACCAATCGATAGCCGGTTGACAATTGTATTCGCCTTCGAGAAATTTTTCGTGTCCTTTTTCCCAGCATATCAATTGGTCGCCTTTATCCGTACGGACCACTTTTTCATTGTCTTGCTCTAAGATCCAACCGTAGTCGGTGAGTTCGATTCTGCTGTGGCGAACAGTAACGTTGTAATCATCGCGTTTTGAGAATTCGCGGCGCGGCAGTGGCGCATCAGCAGTTCCCTCCCAGTAGTGCTTGCCATCGACGTGAACCCAGCTTCCGTAACCTTCGTATCTCGGACTGTCATCAACTTGATAGACCTTTTGTGACCAGGTACCTCGCGCTTCTTCCGCGCTGAGTTCTTTTTTCTTCCACGTGTTGTCCTTTTGAAAGGCCAGCAGGGTTTGGTTCTCGTAGACCCAATCCTGACGCCAATGTTTGACAATAAAAGTATCATTCACCACAAGGATGTGCTGTAAGACAATTTTTTCAGGCTTATTTTCCACGGCAAACACGTACTCAATTCCCCATGATGAATAATTTTCATGGTATTCGTAACTCGTGTCTGGAGAGAAAGTTTCAGCAAAATCGAAGGTCACTTTATAGCATCCTTCCATTTCGAGAATTGCCTCTCGGTCGCGTTGAACTTTATCTGTTTGTGCTAGAGCCCCCCAGCTGATGAATAGCGCTGTTAAATAAACTATTGTTCTCATTTCTTTATTGGTTTATGATTAATTTTTTTGTTTTCATTTCATTTCCAGCAGCTACACGAACGATGTAAACTCCTGAATCAAGATGATTGATGTCGAGTTTGTGCTGTACTAATCCATTGCCTGGATTGCGTACAAAAGAAGCAACTTCTTTTCCGGACGTAGTGCATATCGTTGTCGTGAAAGGTGAGCTTCCTTTTGATTCTGCTATGACATTTAATTCGCCTTGATCGGCAGGGTTGGGATAAAGCGAAAAAGTCAGTTGAGGAGCAGACTCCTCTCCTAAAGTAGCTGTTGCTAATTTTTCGAGATCAAATTCAAAATTCCCGTTGGCATTTCCACCAAATCCTGTTGGAATAATTTTCCATACCTCGTCATTCTCGTTCTTTACAAAATAGACGCGATCTGTTTCAATATCATAACCCTGTCCATTAAAAGACTTCCAGTCATAGCCAATGGTATTAATAGGAGTCACAAAGTTGGCACTTTGATAATCCGAATAACTGGAAGGGTCAGCAACTCCCGTTTCTTGAGCAGCTGTGAGTGCAGGATTCAACAGTATACTCGCTACGGGATAAGCGACGGGAATAAATGCCGTTTGTTTGGAAAATAGCAGGTCCCAGTCATTCATACTAACAGGTTCGCGGTCACGAACGGTTTCATCGACCAACGAGTAGTACCCGAATAATTTGTTCATAAAGTTCCCCTTATCTACTGTTGCTGACACCTCATTCGTTCCGTCGATATTGGCATAGGTGAAACTGTAAACTCCACTAATTAAGCTTTCGACCTTTAGTTTTCTGAAGGAGCCGTCAGTCAACTCGACAATGTGAACGGAGTCTCCTGAAATATCGTGAGTAACCACATCGTAAATTCCCCAGCCCACGTCAAAACCATCATTGGGGTCAGCTGTAACATCAAAAGCTCCCTGAAACCAGGATGTATCAGAATTATAAACGGGATTCCACTGGTTAATTCCAGACGTATCCACTGACGTCCAGTCGCTGTTGTCTCCATTCGGATACACCCATAATTTTGCGCCATATTCAGAGTTAATGCGAATGGAAGTTCCAAATGAACTCGACACGTTGAAGGCGATATCCCAATTGTTGGCGACCACCGATCCCTGTTCTCCATTTTCCAGACTGTACCAGGTTTGGTTGACCTGACCTGCTCCGGTACTCACCGTTTCAGAAATTTGCTGCGTCCATACCCATCCGGTGAGGAGCAGCGTTATGAATAATATTGTACCTTTTTTCATTGCTGTATTTATTTAGATTAATTACAAATAACGGTACAAATTTATTTTATCTCTGCTTTCTGTACAATACCATTATTACGGTATTTCTAATGATAATGAATAAAATACCCAGAACAGGGTAGTGGGAAATCAATTTTGAGGATGCCAGAATTTTAGGTGTATATCTCATTCGGGAAGTGGTTTTCACTCATTCTTGCGCAATGAAATAAAACAGTTTGCGCAAAAATAACTGTTTCCAAAAAAAGATTTTCTGCCTCAATTGAATATTTCAAAGTCATTCTCCTATCCCGCTTCAATTCCCTATATTTGCACGACAAAATAAATTCTCATGGCAAAAGAAGGAAAATTTAGTACGACCAAAGCTCCGAAACCTGTCGGGCTCTATCCACACGCGAGAAAGGCAGGGAATTTACTTTTTCTATCGGGAGTGGGACCGCGAACGGCAGGATCTGATGCAACGGACTCTCATGTTCCCGGATTAAAACTCGACAAAAACGGCAACTTCCTCGAGTTTGATTTTGAGGCACAATGCCGCTCTGTTTTTGACAACGTCCGTGCCATTTTAGAGGAATCGGGCTCGAGCTGGGAAAACCTCATCGATGTGCAGGTGTTCCTGGTGAATATGAAAAGAGACTTTCATACATACAACAAAATTTACGCTGAATATTTTGAGGACAATCAACCGTGTCGAACGACCATTGAAATATCATCATTGCCCACACCTATTGCTATAGAATTAAAATGTATTGCAACAATTGACGATTAAATTATGATAGGATTAATTATTAGAGTTATTCTCGCGTTAGCAGCGGTTGGTTTCAACGTTTACCTTTTTTACGTGGGTTCCTGGGGATGGGGAATTACCTTTATTCTGGTAACAGCCGTCATTATACTCAGCTTTTTTAGAAATGAAAACGTCATTATGGCGCTTTACCATATGCGTACGGGAAAACAGGATAAAGCCTGGAAAGCGTTGAATCGCATCAAAGCACCCCAATATTTGCCCAAAAAACAGCATGCCTACGTGCTTTATTTGCGCGGAATGCTAGGTCTTCAACAAGATATGGGCTTTACTAAAAGTGAACAATTTATACGGAAAGCGCTGCAAATGGGGCTGCGGACAGACCAAGACAAAGCAGTAGCAAAAATGCAACTTGCGGGTATCTGCATGCAAACAGGTCGTAAAAATGAGGCCAAACAATTACTTAAGGATGCCAAAAAACTCGATAAAAACAACATGCTCAAAGAGCAGTTGGACATGATGAAAAAGCAAATGGGCATGGTCGCTTCCAGGAATCAAATGCGTATGGCGCAAATGCATAAGGGCAGAAAGAAAACACCAAAACGTCGTTAACTTATGACCGAAACGTTACATATTGACGATTCAAGCAAAGCTGCCCATTATTCCAGCCTCCTTCCACAAATCAAAGCCCTTTGTGATGGAGAGAGCAGCAGTATTGCCAATCAAGCCAACATTGTAGCAGCCCTTCACCATACCTTTGGCTTTTTCTGGACGGGATTTTACTGGGCAGCCGACGAAAACAACCTGGTTTTAGGTCCATTTCAAGGACCAATTGCTTGTACGCGAATTGAAAAAGGTAAAGGCGTTTGTGGAACGGCATGGCACGATAAAAAAACGCTCGTCGTTCCCAATGTTGAAGATTTCCCAGGTCATATTGCCTGCAGTGCCGACTCCAAATCAGAAATCGTTGTGCCCCTATTTAAAAATAAGGATGTTGTTGGCGTCCTCGATATTGATAGCGATACAATTGGTACATTTGATGAAATCGATAAAAAACACCTCAACACCCTGTGTCAGTGGATTGGCGAACATATCGTTTAATCATCCTCGCTGGAGTGTTTCTAACGGCCTGTGGACAGGTCGGAACCATAACCGGTGGTCCTCGGGATCAAGCAGCTCCGCGCCCGCTTACCAATCAAATGAAGCCCCCAATAGCGAGTACGAACGTACAACCAACAACCATCACTATTCCTTTTGATGAATTTATTCAACTCAATAAACCCAATGATAATATTCGTGTTTCTCCACAGGATGTGAAGCTCGATTACGCTATCAAAAAACGGTCACTCGTTCTTACGCTGGCAGAGGGGCAATGGAGAGACAGCACGACCTACTCCATCCATTTGAATCGAGCTGTACAAGACATCACGGAAAGCAACGACAGCGTTTTTACGTTTGTATTTGCAACAGGAGCTTATATTGATTCGCTTCAAATGAAACTTCAGGTAAAAGATGCCTTCACGGATCGCTACAGCAAAGAAGTTACTGTTGGACTCTTCGACAGTCTTCTCCTCTCGGACACAGCCAACATTTCACCACGTTATATGAGCGTTACCGACAATAATGGCATAGCGCAATTTAACTACCTTCAGCGCGGTCCGTACTTTGCTTACGCATTTCAAGATGAAAACAAAAACAACCAGCTCGACCCTGACGAGGCACGTGGCAGACATGCTTCAACATTACAGGCAGACACCCTGGATACTCTTCAAGCCGAACTACTCCTCATGCCACCGAAACCTGGACCTTTGCGCACAACGACAAGTGAACTGCTTTCTCCAGGTATGTGGGCTCTGGGATGGAACCAACCCGTCAAAGATACGGGTACAATTACTTTCTTAGGGGATCAGCTTTTCCGTACAGTTTGGAATGCTCAACGCGATTCACTGATATTTTTTCTGAAAGACAACTCTCGCTCCGGGATGGTTCAGTTCACACTGCAACGCAACACGGTCAAAGATACTATTTCTAAGCGTTTCTTTTTTAAAGATTTATCTTCGCTGGAACCCGAGACGAATTTATCTGCCGAAAAACTATTGGCAGGAGACACCTTGACAATGCGTTTTCGAGATGGGATCAAAAACATCGACACTACCCAAATCCAGTTGAACGCTAAATCAGGATCCGATACACTGTTCCGACCAATATCATTTGAGTTCAAACAAATCGAGCCTCATCTCCTCCAGGTAATCCATCAAAGAAAAGACATTGAGAAAGTTCATCTAGAAATATACCCCAGTGCATTGGAAGGATTAAACACCCAACAAAAAGACTCCATTCAACTGAAATACAATGTTGGCAAACCCAAAGATTTGGGGTCCTTGATCGTCTCACTGGACACCATTCCCCCGTACGGATGGTTGCACGTGCTCAACAACAAAGGAAACGTTGTCCGAAAAGCGTTATTTGATGGAAACCAACAGTGTTCATTTTCCTATATGCAACCTGGTAAATACACCTATTATTTTCTCGTGGATCAGAATAAAGACAAACGCTGGAATACCGGATCTATTTTCTCGGAAAAAGAGCCAGAACGGGTGGTCCGATTTGATCAAATCTCCACCGTTCGTGCGAATTGGGAAGTTGAAACCAAACTGCCTATGCGCAGGTTTATGATGACGGACCTAAATTGAGTGTTTTGTATTCAGAAAAATTTATTCTAACTTGCTTTCTACACTTTAACTGGAACATCTTGTTTAAAAATATCATTCCTTATCGCTTCTTTGTGTTTTTGGTTGCCCTGGTCATCCATTTCCCACCAGTACAAGCACAACCTACGGCAGCGACTGCGGAACTCAAATTTTCGTCTCATGTGTCAGACAGCATTGTTATGCGCAACATTTTATCGTTTGCGGATAGTCTCATCGGTGTCGATAACCAGCGAGCTAAACAACTTATTCTCCGTGGCATTTCACATTGCGAATCACGAACCCCTGAAAATCGCAGCGACTCCACAATGCTGTATTATTGTGCACAACTCCATCAAATACACGCTTATTGGTATTACGGCCAACACCAATTAAACAAAGCCGTAAAAACATTCCACAGCGCTGAGCAACAATTTGATCGATTGGGTAAACAAACAGATCGGGCCGAATCACTCAATAACAAGGCTGTTATTCTCAATACTATGGGAAATAATAAAGAAGCTATACAAGATTATCACACAGCCATTTCTATTTATGAATCGCTCGATGATTCGTTGGGGAAAGGTTATGCACTGAACAATGTTTCCCGCATTTATCGACAACAAAACAATCTGGAGCAGTCGCTCGCTTATATTAATGAAGCACTGCAATTAAGTCTGGCGCTGAACAATCACGAACTCGAAGCGTTGGTTATGAACGCTAAAGCTGGGGTAGAAAAAGATCTGGGAGATACTGCCAGTGCGCTTCAAAGTTATGAGCGCGCCTTATCGCTCAGAAAAGAACGCGCCGACAGTACTGCTATTGCATCTGTTCTCAATAATATCGGAGCCATCTATAAAGGAAAAGGCGATTATTCCACGGCTCTTGATTATTTTCTCAACGCCAAAAATATTGCTGAAAAAAAAGGTTTTAAGTTGGGAATTGGTCATACGACGAGCAACCTCGGTGAAGTTTATCTGGCGCAAAACCAGTTAAAACTCGCTGAAGAAAACGGTCGAAAAGCACTTCAAGTGTCGCAAAAACTGAACGTACTGAATTTGAAGAAAAATGCTGCGCAACTTCTCATGAGTGTTTTTAAAAAACAAAATGAATGGAAAAAGGCCTTTGAAATGCAAACCATCATACGGGAAGCTGATGCAAAAATCGTCAATGAAGAAACACGTCAAATAGCCCAACGGGAAGCGATGCGCTATACATTTGAAAAAGAGCGTGCACTCGGGAAGAAAGAAGAAGAACAACGCGAACAGTTAGAAAAAGAAAGACAAGAGCGCGAACAGATGTTTTATATCGCTCTTATACTAGTGGCCGTATTACTGTTCGTCTTATTGTTGTTTGTGGTCAATCGCTTGCGTTCTGCACGCCAGCAAAATAAATTGATTCAAAAGCAAAGCAACGAACGCAAACTTTTGTTGCAAGAAGTCCACCATCGGGTTAAAAACAACTTTCAGATTGTCTCCAGCTTGTTACGTCTGCAATCGCACTCTATTGATAACGACGAACTTCGCGGGTCATTCGATGAAGCAGTTAGCCGCATTAATGCAATGGCTATCGTACATGACATCATTTACCGTCAGGAAAAATTTTCTGCCATTGATTCCAAAGATTATCTCGAAAAACTCGTCTCGAGTTTGCAAAAAACATCTGGTAACCAAAACATCAGTATTACCATTCACAGTAATCGTCCTAAATTAAAAATTGAAACACTTATTCATCTCGGTATTGCACTGAATGAACTGGTGATTAACTCCCTTAAATATGCCTTTAAAAATGATCAGGAAGATCCTAAAATAGACATTACACTCAAAGCCCTGAATAACAATTTTTACGAGCTTGTCTACAAGGATAACGGTGTAGGAATCAACAAAGAACTTGACGTATCCAGCTTTGGAATGGAATTGATTGAAACACTCATTGAACATTTAGACGGAACCGTTGCTTTAGAAAAAAATGCCGCTTGGCCTACCACTATTTTGCTTCACTTTAAAGATCTTTAATTTTTAGAATCACTGAAATTGATCTATGACGGATCGTACGGGCTGCATATAAACAGGTCCGAACAAATTCAGGTGTACCAAATTGGGGTAAAGCTGACCATATTCGATCCGCTTCTCCCAGCCATCGACTAATGGATAAGATGCGTTGTAAGCTTGATAGAATGCAGCAGAAAACCCACCAAATAAATGCGTCATCGCTATATCTACCTCACGATGACCAAAATATACTGCTGGATCATATAGTAGTGGGGTATCATTGGGCTGAATGAAATAATTGCCGCCCCATAAATCACCATGTAGCAAAGCGTGTGGTTCTTTAGGGAAAAGTTCGTCCAAATAGCCGCAAAATTTTTCCATTCTCTGTGTAAAACTGCGAGCTATAAGACCTTGATCAAAGGCGAGTTTCGTCTGGAACAACAAACGGTGTTCGGCGTAAAAATCACTCCACTTAGAAATGCGCGGATTCGGCTGTGGCAAACTCCCTATAAAATTATCTTCTTCCCAGCCACAGGATTCGGCGCTGATCTGGTGTTGTGCGGCCAAAGCCATTCCTAAGTTTTCTTGTCCAATGACACTATTCTCACCTGTTTCAACGTATTCGAGTAATAAATACTGATGCTCCCTGGTCTCAAAATTTGAAATTACCTTTGGATACCTCTCGGGAATATGTTCATTGAAATAGTTCAACGCACGACCTTCTTTTTCCAACATTTCGGGAAAACGATCGCGTTCATTTTTCTTGACGACCCATTTTTGATTTCCTGCTTCAACACAAAACACCTCATTGATATCACCTCCAGATAATCGCTTTATAAAAACGGGAGTCTCAGTTAAATCACAGGCCCTTTGTATCGCTTTAAGATCACGTTCCATATCACCTTTATTGCATTACTTGTTGTTCCAGTTGGACATCGTTTTTTGAAGCCCAATTGTCGTAAAACCCTTAATGAACTCCTGTGCTGTAGCTATTCGTTCTTCAAGTTGATCATTTTCAGATTTACCCCATTCTCCGAGCACATAATCCACCTGTTTTCCGTGTTGAAACTCATCTCCTACACCGAAACGAAGGCGTGCATAATTTTGTGAGTTTAAGTGGGTTTGAATATCCTTAAGGCCATTGTGTCCGCCATCGCTTCCTTTGCCTTTCATCCGCAACTTCCCAAATGGCAGGGCAATGTCGTCGGTAATAATCAACAGCCGTTCCATCGGAATTTTTTCCTTTTGCAAGTAATAATTCACAGCTTTTCCACTTCTGTTCATAAAGGTAGAGGGCTTGAGTAGAACGATCGTTCTTCCCTTCCATTTTACATCCACTCGATCACCGAGCTTCACCGTCTCAAAAGTCGCATCCCGCGAATCTGCAAAAGCATCGAGCACCTTAAAACCGATATTGTGTCGGGTGTTGGCATATTGCGCTCCGGGATTACCTAAACCAACCACTAAGTATTTCATAGGATCTGAACTTGTTTCTTGTTTTTTGCGCCAAAAACGAAAATTCCACATACAGGCGGCTTATTTTATCCTCTGGGGTTCGAAAATGTATTCACATCGAAGCCGGTAATTTCTTCATCGCACAAAATGACCATGCGCTCTATAATATTGCGCAGTTCTCGTATGTTTCCTGTCCATTTCGTGTTTTTAAGCGCCTCCAGAGCATCATCTGTAAACTTCTTCCGTGGAATACCATGTTGAGCACATGTCATGGTTAAAAAATGGTCTGCCAGAAGAGGAATATCTTCCGGGCGCTCATTCAAGGCTGGAACGTGCATCAAAATAACGCTCAAGCGATGAAAAAGATCTTCTCTAAAATTACCCGATTCTATTTCTTGGCGCAAATTTTTATTTGTCGCTGCAATGATTCTGGGATTCACTTTAATGTTTTTTTCACCACCAACACGTTGGATCACGTTTTCTTGCAAAGCGCGCAAGACTTTCGATTGAGCAGAGGGGCTCATATCACCAATCTCATCCAAAAACAACGTTCCTTTCGATGCGAGCTCAAACTTCCCTTTTTTCTGTTTCACAGCAGAGGTAAACGCTCCTTTTTCATGACCAAAAAGCTCACTTTCAATGAGTTCAGCAGGAATTGCCGCACAATTCACCTCTATAAATGGCTTGTCTTTACGTGGACTATTGTCGTGTAATGACCGCGCGACGAGTTCTTTTCCTGTACCGTTTTCTCCTGTGATTAGCACGCGTGCTTCGCTCGGACCGACTTTTGCGATCATTTCTTTGATCTTGACAATTTCATCCGTTTCTCCGATTATTGATGAGCCTTTAAAGCGCTGTACAGTCTTTTTGAGTGTTTTTGTCTCTTCCACCAATGTCGATTTGTCACTGGCATTTCGAATGGTCACCAATATACGGTTCAAATCGAGCGGTTTTTCAATAAAGTCAAACGCCCCTTTCTTAATAGCATCAACAGCCGTTTCAATGGTTCCGTGCCCCGAAATCATAATAACGGGACTCTCCACTTTCTCCTTTGCCAAACGATCCAGCACTTCCATACCGTCCATTTTAGGCATTTTGATATCACAAAAGATGATGTCGTAGAAGGTTTGTGTCGCTTTGTCCACCCCTTCTTTTCCATCCGCAGCTTCATCTACTTCGTAATCCTCAAACTCCAGGATTTCCGTGAGTGCTCTACGGATACTTTTCTCATCATCAACAATCAATATTTTGCCCATCCCAATGCGTCTTAAAATTTTGCTTCTCCAAAAATAGTAAACTTCAAAGAATAATGATGTTAAGGGCTTGAAAGACGTGGTAGTGAGTCTTGTAGTTTAGTGATGTTTGATTTATTGTCCCCACTCTTCAACAACCGATCTGTTTTTGATCAATTACACCTACTCCACCAACTTTTGTTTAATCACTTGATAAATTTCGTAGGTCTCAGTGTTATAGGTATAAATGAGGAAGTGCATGTTTTCCGGATTGAGTCCATTCGGAACTGCGTAGGAGTAATCGGTTATCACTTTAGCACCTTGTGGTTCATCAGCTTCAAATGTCAACGTACCGAAAGGGTTATCATCAATACTTCCCAAGTGTTTGTCGCGATGTATGTAATTCGAATTATCCGTATTGTCAGGCATCAACTGCCAGTCCACCAACGAATCTTGAATAACATACACCACTGTGTTTAGCTCCAGGTTCTCACTCGTCATTTTTTCGGCTTCCACATGCAGATAGCCTCCTTTTGTTGATGGGTAGTAGTTGAATACTGATTGTAAGTTAACCTTTAAATCGTTGGTAGCCATGATATCCGTGGCTCTGCTTTGCCATGTAAAGCTAAAATCAAACATCTTGTCATCTACAGTTCTTCGATTCACAGTACCTTGAGGATTACCAATAAAGTTATATCCATTTTCGAATGTTTTCCCGTAAGCAATACCATCAGAATTGGTGTGGTCGGTCGTGTATTTATTACCACTGGTATAGGGCGACTGAAAAGAGAGCTGTGCTCCAGGGTCAGTGTGAACAGAGGCCACAAAAACACGGTTTGGATTGTTCTCATGAATGCCGTGCGCGATATCCGCTGCTGTAGGACAATTGTTACAAGTATGCCCCGTATAGTCTTCCACCAGAACATTTACATTCGTGTTTGTGTTAACAGAAAATGATGGGTATTCTTCATCGTTATAATTCTCCCAGTCACCCGGGTAAAGTGTTGTATCTAACTCAATAACAACCTGTTCTTCATACGGATCATCTACTTTGTCACAAGCTGTCATAAACAAGAGAGCTCCCACAACCGTTATCAATAGCAAATGTTTGTTCCGTTTTTCCATAGTGATTCTGTTTAAAAACTGTGCGAAAATGTAATCGTTAGCCCATTTGAAGCGGGAACAAATCGACACACTCCACCGACACAAAACAGACCTGCGTTCTGTCGACCGTATCCTGCTTGTAATCGTGTAGCTCCCCATATTTTCCCAACAAAAACCATCGGATAATTAATCTGATCCTCTGGGTCGGGATTTCCGTAATTGGATTGCAATATAGCACTAAAGAACCAGTCCGGGGAAATGGTATACTCCACAAGGGCAGTCGCCCAGTTTCCACGGTCTTTTTTCTTGACAGTCCACAAGCCCTGAAGTTCTGCTCTTATCGTATGTCTTCTGTTAATCTTATACTGAAGGTCGAGTACACCAATATGGGATTCAATAATACCTTTTGCATTCGTTAGTTTCAAGACATCGTTATTCATAGATATGTTAAAGTAGTTCGCTTTAACCGTCCATTTTTTATTCAGTTTTCTTTTGATCTGCACGTTGATATCACGCCAATAGAGTAGTCCACTGTTTTCGAATATATTTGTCTTGTACGTAACGCGCGAAGAATCATTTTCCGTGATTCCCTCCGTGCGACGCATGGGTTCGTAGGAGGTCGAAAAATTTAACGATACATCTGTACCATATTTACCCCCTAGCACTGTTCCCCGTTTGATCTTATAAATGATGTCCGCTTGAAAAGCCACTTCTCCATTGGGTTGAGAGGCATAAGGGTAAAGTGTAGCGGCCAAATTGTACGTATGCGTTTTCGTCAGTGGAGGAATAAAGCCAATCGTAGCATCCTGAAGTGTGGCATTGCGATCACTTCTGAAACTCATATTATCAATTGATTTTGCCGAGAGCAATATTCCCAGTCCGCGTTGTGAATATCCCGCATTAATTAATAACCCTTTGCCATAATTGTAAATAAAACCATTGTCCTGAGAAGGGTCTTGTTCTTTTAT
>CAYFTH010000014.1:23252-38875 GCA_964346075.1 uncultured Fluviicola sp.
GCGCGATCTTCATAGGCTCTAAAAATTAGTCCCGATCCAAACTGCTCATAGAAGTGGCCGACTGTGATATCGACCAGCTCATTCTCGTAACCCAGATAGCGATAACCGAGGCCAGCTCCATCAAATCGGTCGGGGTACCCCAATATTCTCGGGAGGTACGCCTCAAAACGTGCTCCTGCCTTAAAGCCCTGGTTGCGGTAGTTGACATTCATGAACGAGTTCACCAATGATTTTTCGTCAGGTTGAAGTGCACCAATAGCTGAATCCGAAACAAGGTATTGGTACGTCGTTTCCATATTGCCGGAAATACTTCCCTGTGCCCTCAAAAAATGAAAAGTTCCGAATAAAAGTGTCCCTGCTAAAAGGAAGCTCAACTTCATAATCCGTAGTGTTTAAAAAGATTGGTCAATTACTCCAGTCCCTCGATTTCTAATATTTTATCGTAGAGCTCATACTCGTCTCCGGGAGCATAATTGTTGTGTGAATAAACGATATTCCCCTCACCATCAATTAAAAAAGTATGCGGCACGTTATTGACGCCCATTGCTCTTTTTAATTCGCCATTTGTATCGTAAAGTATTTCATACTCCCAAGCTTTTGAGTCGACGTAAGGAACGACACGATTTTTGGTGCGTTCATCATCTACAGAAACGGCTACCAGTCGAACGCCAGTCTCCGCTTGCCAATCGATGTATAAATCGTGAATCGTATTTAATTCTTTCTTGCAAGGCGTGCACCATGTGGCCCAAAACGAAATAATAATTGGTTTTCCGTCATTTTCGAGCTCCCCCGTATTAATCGTATTGCCATCCAAATCTTTCAACTGTACTTCAGGTACCTGTTTTTCGAGGAGACCTTTTTGGTGTTCCTGGGCCAGCGCACTGCAAGCAAAAGTCAGTGTAAAAAATGTTATTATCAATAATCGCATAAGTAACTGTTTAAAGGATTTCACTATAACCAAGGCATAAATCGTACCAACCTTATTTTTATAACCTTAATTATTTACTAAGGTATAAAAATTGAATGGCTACTAAAAAAGAAAGCGGGAGATGATTTCACCTCCCTGCTTCCATTTAATATATAACTTGATTTGAATGTATTCAGGAAACACTAAGTTTATTTCAATACAGAAATAGAACGTGTTGTTTCCGTGTTTGCCGTTTTAACTTTCACCATGTAAATACCGGCATCTACACCACTCACATTCAACTGAACAGACTGTGCTCCAGCTGTTTCGTTCAAATGCTGCGTAGCTACCACTTGACCAAGGTTGTTCACCAACTGAACGTCTACATCTGTTTTTCCGTACAACTTCATGTCTACTGTTACGTTTGAAGTAGCGGGGTTGGGATAAACGTTAACCTTAGGCTCTAATTCATTTTGAATCAGCTTAGCAGTAGCAGAAGGACAATTGTCCAACTCTGTTTGGTAAGCGCCAAACATACCTTGTCCATAAGCTACGTCATTTTTTACAATTGAACTGTAAGCAGGATTTTGTGTATCCGGACAAATCATTACAAAGAAAGGAATACCATTTCCTGGGTTAAAATCATGATTCACAGCATAGTGATAATACTGATAATTATTATCAGACGAATAAGGGAACTTTGGGTATTCGTAAAAACCACCATTCCAATCCAATCCGTTCAATGTAGCCGCATCGTCATTTTGGTCAACAGTAATTGCTAATGCTTCAACGTTCTCGTCTCCAGAACCGTTATTTTCTATAAATTCTGAGATTTCTGGTGTTGAAGACTCACAAGGACCACACCAAGACGCCATAAAATCGAGTACAATTGCCTGACCAGAAGAAAGAGCCGCATGAAGATCAAACTCATTCCCGTAAGAATCGTTGGCCACGTATTGCGGTACAGGAACATCAAAAATAAATGTTTCAGAAAGCGTATTATTCGTCGCTACATCGTCTGCTGTTGTAATTTCAGCTGTAAAATCACCATTCCCCGGTGTAATACCATTCACTTGAACACTAATCGTATGAACATCGCCGTAATTCAATGAAACACCTGTAACATTTTCTACAGTTGGTGCACTACCATCCCAGCTCCACTCTACATCAAAATCAGTTATTGTAGAGGAACCCGTGTTTTCTACATCAATTGAAAAAGTACGATCTCCTTCCAATCCAGAATCAACATTGATACTTGCTAATTCCAGATCGTTGTTAGGAAGAGTAGCACATTCCACATCGTCGATAGAAAGCAAGCTCTCATCATCCGAGATATGATGGAAAGCAATGTATATATCCTGACCATTGTAGCTTGAAAGATCCAGGGAATGTGTCGTTCCGTTATCCGATTCATCTGTAACAGAAAGTAGGGTGTCGGTAAAATCAACCGTATTCGTTCCACCCGTAGAAACTAACACCTCATATTCTTCTAAGAAATTGGGTTCATTAGATGTGCCGAAGAAAGACAACAAGTTCGTTCCTGTCGCTGGAATCGAAATTTGTGGAGTAATTAACCAATCATCCGTAGGTCCGGTTCCAGAGTTGTCGTACCAAGAGGTACTACTTGCTCTTTCCGAATTAGAATTCCATGCCCAGCTTGCATATGCTGATTGCGGAGAAGATGAGGTTAGACCGTCTTCGTCCAAGATAGTCCATGTTGTCGGGATTTCCGTGTCAAATGACTCCGAAAAAAATGTTTGAGCCTGAGTTGTTAGTAATGCACCAAAAGCTACTGCACTGAGTAAAAGTTTTTTCATAATTATTAAGTTTTTAACATGATTTAGGTCAAATTTATAAAAATTTAATCTTTTCTTCGGTAACTTGCATTCATTAAAGTATCTACATTCGTGGAAAGCTATAACAGTAAAATTTTTGTAAACTTTTGACATTTAGGAAAAAGTCCATTATATTTAAGAAAAAACATGCATCATATGAAAAATTTATACCTGTCAATTATTGCGGTTCTTTTAGTTCTCCCCGCAGCCCTGGCTCAACAAGCCGTGGAAATTTCGTGGAGCGAAGATTATTCTGCTCCCTACAATGGCGGCGAAGTTACGCTCACTGGTGGAGGCACATCAATTTCTACGCAGTTTTACGTCAAAAATCTCGGGGGTGACGCTACATTTGTTTGGCGACGAGACATTCTCGATATTTCTTCACAGGGCTTCTCTGACCAACTGTGTGATGATCAAATCTGCTACAATACATCAGGAGACCCATGGATATGCCCCGGTCCGCTCATGATTCCAGAAAATGATTCGTCACTTTTTGAACCCAAATTATTAACAGGCGGATACGCTGGAACGGCTCACTTTCGATACTACGTGCTGGACGAAAATGAAAACAAGTTAGATTCGCTGGACGTCAAGTTTTCATCGACGGCTGATTTGGAAGCGTCTGAAAAAGCAACGTTTAAATTGTTTCCCAATCCAACTAAAAACAACGTTACTCTTGAAAACCTAAACGGAAATTACAATCGTGTGTTGATTGTTGATGCGCTCGGTAAACGTGTATTGACTCAGTCGATTAACCAAGGTAATGAGGTTCTGTCAGTTGCCGATCTGAAAAATGGCATTTATTTCGTTCGTTTGGAACAAAATGATGGAAAGTTAACTGCACCGCAAAAATTAATTGTGAAGCAATAGTTTTTCAAACAACAACAGAAGAAGCCGTCTCTTGAATGAGATGGCTTTTTTGTTGGTCTTTAATCGTATGGGCTGCAGTACTAAAAGTAAACTGTAGTTTCATTTCTGCTCATAAAACACATGAAGAGCTGCAAATATTGAGTGTCTGGTTTCAAGTTCATTTCCTTTAATCTACAGACACTTAAGCTCTCGTTTCTGAACGCTTCTGAATAGTGTAAAAGCGCTTTTAGCATTTTCCTCGCTGGCTGGATTCAAGGCAAAATCCTACACACGTATCAAAGTTTCACTCAGTTTTTTTAATCCCGAGGTTGCTTTTTCACGAATCACCTCAAATTTTCGAGGAACTGTTACTTCACTGGGGTCAACAATATAGCAATCAGCTTTTGAAGGCACGTAATCAACCAGACCAGCCGCAGGGTAAACGTTGAGCGATGTTCCTACCACAACGAGTAAGTCTGCTTTCTCAATAACTCGCGCTGCTTCCTCAAGCATGGGAACAGCCTCACCAAACCAGACGACATGAGGGCGTAGCTGATAACCTTCCGGACACTTTTCGCCCATTTTTACCTCCCAAGCGTTTTGTTGATAATACTTTTTTTCGGCATTCGGCCCTGAACTTTTCACCTTATTGATCTCACCATGAAGATGCACCACATTCGTGCTTCCTGCCCGTTCGTGCAAATCATCAATGTTTTGCGTCACTACGGTTACATCATAATACTTTTCTAATTTCGCAATTTCTTCATGACCCTGGTTCGGCGTTGCTGCATAACATTCTTTTCTCCTCATGTTGTAGAAATCATTAACGCGCACAGGGTCTTTTTCCCAGGCCTCCGGTGTAGCGACATCCTCTATTTTATATTGGTCCCACAGACCGCCTTGGTCACGGAAAGTGCCCAGACCAGACTCAGCGCTCATACCCGCACCGCTCAAAATGACCAGTTTTTTCATAATTATCTCTTAACTTGTTGTACTTATTAATGCACCTGTTCGCGACAAACAATCCGCCGTTCCTATTTCACCAGAAACGACGCATTCGCGAACAAAATTTTGCATCAAAAATAAGGAGCCCCTTCACCATGTGCAAGATTAATAAACATCAATTCATTTCTCGAAGCGTTTAATTTCGTGTTGTGTATGCTATTTTATTAAATTTACGCCCTTGCACCTGATAAAGACAAAAAACTATGGCTAAAATAAGAAAACAAGATGCACTCGATTACCATGCGCAGGGGAAACCCGGGAAAATCGAGGTAATACCTACAAAACCTTATAGTTCGCAACGCGATCTGTCGCTAGCTTATTCACCTGGGGTAGCAGAACCTTGTGAGAAGATTGCCGAAAACCCAGAAGACGTATATAAATACACCAGCAAAGCCAATCTCGTTGCCGTAATTTCAAACGGAACTGCCGTGCTCGGATTAGGTGACATAGGGCCGGCGGCCTCTAAACCTGTGATGGAGGGAAAAGGTGTTCTCTTTAAAATTTTTGCAGATATCGATGTCTTTGATATAGAAGTTGATGCAAACGACCCCGAAAAATTTATTCAAACAGTCAAATCAATTGCCCCTACTTTTGGAGGTATCAATTTGGAAGATATCAAAGCGCCTGAGGCTTTTGAAATTGAAGAACGGTTGAAGGAGGAGCTCAATATACCCGTGATGCACGATGATCAGCACGGAACAGCGATCATTTCGGCTGCTGCATTACTCAATGCTCTTGAACTTGCGGACAAAAAAGTAGAAGACGTTAAAGTTGTTATTTCAGGAGCAGGAGCTTCTGCCATGAGTTCGGCAAAACTCTATTGCTCCCTGGGTGTTCCGTTGGAGCATATTTTCATGTTTGACAGTAGAGGATTACTTTCTAAAAAACGTGAGGGTTTATCGGGTAATAAATTACACTTTGCTACCCACGACAAAAACAGCGAGCTCGCCGATGAAATGAAGGATGCCGATGTATTTATCGGGCTTTCCAGAGGAGGCATTGTCTCAAAATCGATGATCAAATCAATGGCGGAGAACCCTGTTGTTTTTGCACTGGCAAATCCAGAGCCCGAGATTGCTTACAAAGACGCTATGGCTGTGAGAGATGACGTCATCATGGCTACAGGGCGTTCGGATCATCCCAATCAGGTCAACAACGTACTTGGATTCCCATTTATCTTCAGAGGGGCCCTCGATGTACGGGCTAAATCCATTAATGAGGAGATGAAACTTGCCGCAGTTTACGCCATTTCTGAGCTCGCTAAGGAAACAGTACCGGATGAGGTGAGTGAGGCTTATGGTGAAAAGAGCATTACTTTCGGTCGCGATCAATTTATTCCCAAACCACTTGACCCTCGTTTGATCTATTACGTAGCGCCAGCAGTTGCAAAAGCGGCAATGGATTCTGGCGTAGCACGCAAACCCATTGAAGACTGGGAGGCTTACGAGGGCGAACTGAAAAAACGCCTCGGTCTGGACAACAAACTCGTACGAACAATTACAGAGAAAGCCGAGCGCAACCCTAAACGGGTCGTTTTTGCAGAAGCTGATAATTATAAAATACTAAAAGCAGCACAAACTGCTTACGAAGAAGGTGTGACCTACCCCGTATTACTCGGTCGCAAGGAGAAGGTCGAACAAATGATCGAGGAATACAGCATGGAGTTTCCGGAAGTTGAAATTCTCGACCCAAAATCTGATGATGAAGATGAACGTCGCGAACGCTACGCCAAGCAGTTTTTTGAAATGCGAAAGCGAAAAGGATTCACCGAATACGAGGCTAAAAAAATCATGCGCGAACGCAATTACTTTGGTTCGATGATGGTACATGCGGGAGATGCCGATGCTATGATTTCTGGTGCCACACGGAAATACAGGGATGTGATGAAGCCGGCATTGCAGGTTATAGGTACACAAGAAGGAGTTGAGCGCGTAGCAGGGATGTACATTCTCATCACCAAGCGCGGACCAATTTTCCTTGCCGATACAACAGTAAACTTCGACCCCAACGCTGAAGAAATTGCTGATCTTGCCAACAATGTAGCCAAAACAGTACGTAAATTTAAGGTCACGCCGCGCATTGCGCTATTGTCGTATTCGAACTTTGGTTCTGCATCGGGTGAAGACGCTGGAAAAATGGCTAAAGCGGTAGAAATCATTCACGATAAGTACCCCACGTTAACGGTTGATGGCGAAGTTCAGGCCAATTTTGCCATGAATAACGACATGATGATGGACCAATTTCCTTTCTCGGAATTGGCCAACAAAAAAGTAAATACCTTTATTTTCCCGAACTTATCTTCTGGGAACATTGCATATAAACTGCTTCAGGAAATGACAGAAGGCGAGGCAATCGGACCTGTACTTGTTGGTTTAAGGAAGTCCGTTCATGTCCTGCAACTCGGTTCCAGCGTACGTGAAATAGTCAACATGGTTAAAGTGGCCGTTGTAGATGCTCAAAACAAATAAAAATGATTACACACCTCAAGGGTAAGCTTGTAGAGAAAACGCCCACTGCTCTCGTGATTGAATGCGGTGGTATCGGTTACGAAGTAAAAGTTTCTTTGAATACCTATTCTGCGTTGTCAGACAATGATCAGGTAATGATCTACACACAGTTCGTAGTGCGGGAAGACGCACAAATCCTTTACGGGTTTGCGAACCCCGAAGAACGACAAATGTTCAATCACCTCGTTTCAGTCTCTGGAATTGGACCGAGCACGGGAATTCTCATGCTTTCTGGACTCACACCCGCTGAAATTGCTCATGCCGTTACTTCAGAAGATGTCGCTACGATCAAAGGAGTCAAAGGTATTGGCGCCAAAACAGCACAACGCGTAATTGTCGACCTGAAGGATAAAATGTTAAAATTTGAGGTTTCTGATGATAATGTGGAGACTGAAAACAATACGCTTCGGTTTGATGCGTTAACTGCATTGGTCGCTTTAGGTTTTGATAAAAAAGCAGCCGAAAAAGGATTGAAAAAAGTCATGAAAGATCAGCAAACCGTGGAGGTACTGATCAAGGATGCTTTAAAAGTATTGTAAAGAACTGTTGTTGTTTTGAAATTGTTAACGCTACATCATTGTTGGGTTTTAGTCGTGTTGACCACACTGATTTGTTTTGAATCAGTAGGGCAAACGGATCCAGACTCTATTGATCTGCGTTACCCCATCAGTAACCCCTACGACCCTACAGCTAATCAAGAGCAGAGCTTTGATCTCAAAGACCCCTCCAATGTTCGTAAAAAGGTGGTTTACGACCCACAAACGGGAAAATATATTTTTAAAGAAACCATGGGGGACAGCCTCGATTTTCGCCGTCCTTCGATGATGACCCTTGAGGAATATATTGCTTACGAACAACGACAACAGCGTCAGGATTACTGGAAAGAAAAAGTCGACGCCGAAACCAAAGAAGAGCAAGGCCTTATTCCTCCGATTAAAATCGATAGCCCTGGTTTTGCTAACATTTTTGGCTCTGATGAAATACAGATTCGTCCTGAAGGGAGCGTAGAACTTTCCATGGGTGTTAATTCATCACGTTACGATAATCCCTCATTGCCCGAAAACCAGCGTCGCATTACGCGTTTTGATTTTCAACAACGCATTCAAATGAACCTCGTCGGTCAAATTGGCGATAAGATGAAACTTGGGGCTTCTTACAATACGGAAGCATCTTTTAGTTTTGACAACGAAACAAAATTAGAATGGACAGGAAATGAAGATCAAATCCTTCAGAAAGTAGAAGCCGGAAATGTCTCGATGCCTTTGGAAACATCCTTGATTGAAGGTTCTCAAACGCTATTCGGAGTAAAAACACGCATGAAGTTTGGACGGCTTACAATTGATGCACTCGCCTCTACATCGCGTGGTCAGAAGCAAGAAATCAATATTAAAGGAGGGGCTCAGGTGCAGGATTTCGAATTGAAGGCAGATGAATACGAAGCGAATCGACACTATTTCCTCAATTACTATCATCGCGAAAACTACGATCAGGCGCTGGAGTCTGTTCCTTTCGTCAGTTCACAAGTCAATATTACGCGTATCGAAGTTTGGGTCACGAATCAAACCAACAAAGTAGAAAACACACGTAATATCGTCGCATTTACAGATTTGGGGGAAGCCGATCCTGAAAACTGGTCTGGTAATCCTGGAAATGCTGCCAGCTCTCTGCTTCCCGATAATAGCTCCAATGGATTATACAATTTTGCTAAAAACAACCCTTCCGTTCGTGGATTTAACAATGCTGTAGTCGAATTAGAATCACAAACCACAGAACCTGGTCCATTTCAACAAGCCGTAGATTTTGAAAAAGTTGAAAATGCCCGTAAACTTTCGGAAAAAGAGTTTACCTATAATGGCCAGCTCGGGTTTATATCCGTAAATCAATCACTCAACAATGACGAAGTACTTGCCGTAGCCTACGAGTACACCTATCAAGGTCGCACCTATCAGGTGGGTGAGTTCTCCACGGATGGTGTCGTCGGTCAAGATGCGCTATTTTTGAAGTTGCTGAAGCCCACCATCATTAATCCTCAAAACAAATTATGGGATTTGATGATGAAAAACGTTTATTCCATCGGTGCCTATCAGGTGAGCCAGGAAGGCTTCCGACTCGACATCCTCTACAACAATCCTGATAATAGTTTAAAGGTGAACTTTTTACCTTATCCCGGCATGGATGACCGCCAGGTGCTTGATGTGGTCGGCATGGATCGACTGAACCAAAATAACCGCGCGCAGAAAGATGGCGTCTTTGATTTCAAGCCTATTAATTTTGAAGGGAACAGGGCGACCAATGGCGGTACCATCAACACAAGAAATGGCAGGATTTATTTCAGTACCATAGAGCCTTTTGCCAAGACGGTGCGCCAGGAAATGATAGATGCCGGCCTGGATCCGCAAATCGTGAATAACGTCGCCTATGACGAGCTATACGACTCCACGAAGATCGCTGCACGGCAGGTTCCCAAGAAAAATCGTTTTTATTTCAACGGTAAGTATGAGTCCTCTGTAAGTGACGAAATTCCGTTGAACGCTTTAAATGTGCCTGAAGGGTCCGTCGTAGTTACAGCTGGTGGAATTCGTTTGCAAGAAGGAACTGATTTTACCGTGGATTACAATCTGGGACGCGTCAAAATTCTCAATAGCGCTGTATTGGAATCAAATTCGGACATCAAGATTTCCATTGAAAGTAATTCGGTATTCGGTTTCCAGAACAAATCACTTATGGGTACACACATGAACTACATGATTGATCCCGACTTTAACATTGGTGCCACGTGGATGCGTATGACTGAACGTCCCATTACACAAAAGGTGGATATTGGAGAAGAGCCTTTCAAGAACAATATAGTCGGTTTTGACCTTTCCTACCGCACAGATATCCCCTTTTTAACCAAGTTAGTGAATTTTATACCTACCATTTCTACCAAAAAAATGTCAACGCTAACGCTGAACGCAGAAGCAGCGCATTTGATTCCGGGAGCTCCAAGGGCCATTTCGAAACAGGGTATCTCATACGTCGACGATTTTGAGGGCAGTCAGTCCACCATTGATTTGCGGAACTTTTCTTCCTGGAAGCTCGCCTCGATTCCACAAGGTCAAGACAACCTTTTTCCCGAAGCAGATTTAAAAGATAATCTGGCTGCTGGATTCAACCGCTCCCATTTATCCTGGTACACGATCGACCCGATGTTCTTCCGCTCTTCATCGATTACGCCTCAATATATTTCTGAAAACCCAGAATATACTGAAGATGTTAATGTCTCACTCGTGCAGCGCACCGACCTGTTTCCGAATCAAAACCCAGCCATGGGGACGATTCAAAACCTGCCTGTATTTAATATGACATTCTATCCAAGAGAACGCGGGATGTATAATTACGACACCACTAACACCGTTAATGCAGACGGTGAATTCATCAACCCTCAAGAACGTTGGAACGGTATTATGCGCTCACTCTCGACCACAAATTTTGAGCAGACCAATGTGGAATATATTCAGTTCTGGGTGCTCGACCCCTTCAACGAGGATCAGGAGAACCAAAACCCGAACACCAATCACACGGGGGGAGACCTTTATTTTAACCTCGGGAACCTTTCCGAAGACATCCTCCCGGATTCGCGCAAAAGCTTTGAAAATGGACTGCCTCAGGAATTTTCAAACACTGCCAACACAGACGAAACAAACTGGGCACGCGTTTCCACAGAGCAAGTCGTGGTCAATGCCTTCGATAACGATCCTGATACGCGTCAGCAACAAGATGTCGGACTCGACGGTTTTAGTGACGAACGGGAAAGCGACAAATTCACCAACTACATCAACTGGATACAAAACAATACCGTGCTTTCGCAAGAAGCTAAGGACGAATTACTCGATGACATCTCGAATGACAACTATACCTATTATCGGGATGACGACTACGATGCTCAGCAGTTCGACATCATCCGCAGATACAAATTCTGGAACAGTCACGAAGGAAATTCGGCCACGCCAGAAACTTCTGCGAGCATTAACGGCGACGGCTATCCTACACAAGCTACCAACTCGCCAGACATGGAGGATGTGAACCGCGACAATAACTTGAGTGAGTCCGAAAGTTACTATCAGTATAAGATTTCGCTACGACCAGGAGACATGCAAGTAGGGAAGAATTACATCATCAATACCCGAGAATACGAAAAAGGAGAGAAAAATTTCCGTTGGTATCAATTCCGCATTCCGATACGTAATCCCGACAAAGTAGTTAATGGTATATCCGATTTTCGTTCCATTCGGTTCATGCGTATGTTTATGAAATCATTTGAAGAAAAAACAACGGTTCGTTTTGCGAAACTGGAATTAATTCGCGGGGAGTGGAGGAAATTTAGAGAAAGTATGAATCAGCCCACAGATGGTGTTCAGACAGATCCGGACCTGACGTCTTTTAATATCGGTGCGGTAAATGTAGAGGAACACGACCAAAGACAGCCTGTTAACTACGTTATACCTCCCGGAATATTAAGGGAGGTCGACCCTTCTCAAACGTTCCAAAGACAGCTCAATGAGCAATCGATGACCCTGGAGGTCTGTGACTTGAAAGACGGCGACGCGAGAGCCGCCACAAAGAATGTGGGCATGGATATGGTCATGTACAAAAACCTGGAAATGTTCTTACACGCCGAAGAGCTGGAGCCCACGAAACCGTTGAACGATAAAGACGTCAGTGTTTTTGTTCGTCTGGGAACCGACTTCAAGGAGAATTATTACGAATATGAAGTTCCATTACAGGTCACTCCCTGGGGAGCAACTGATGAATTGGAAATCTGGCCAGAGGAAAACAATTTGCGCATTGTTTTCGATGAGCTTATTCAACTTAAGAAAGAGCGCAACGCCGAGATGGAGTCCCCTAACAGTAACGTAGCCTCCAACGTACTTTATGAAAAAGCAGTCGATCATCAACCCGGTTCCTCCGATAACAACAATGTCAATCATCCGAAACGCGTCATTAAAATAAAGGGGAATCCTAATATTACCGACGTTAAAACCGTTATGATTGGTGTCCGAAACCCTTCTCAAAATAAAGATCACCCCTGGAAACCCGACGATGGACAGTCCAAATGCGTGCAAGTTTGGGTGAACGAATTACGTCTAACTGAATTTCAAAATGAAGGTGGTTCTGCTGCGCTGGCTCGCGCACAAATTGAAGTGGCTGATTTTGCCAATATTCAGGTCGCCGGTTCCTACAGCGGATTGAATTGGGGCAGTATTGACAGTCGGGTCTCAGAAAGACAGCGCGATACGCGATTAAACCTGGATATTTCTGCCAATGCCCAATTAGGTCAACTACTCGGTGAAGATGCGAAAATCGATATTCCGTTCCTTTATACGTACTCGGTTGGTACCATTAATCCGCGGTTTGACCCTTTTAACCCCGACGTCGAACTCTCCTCTTACGATGCTGAGAAGCGCAGGAAACGACTGCGGGAAGGACGTGATTTTAACCAGCGCCGCTCTTTTAACTTTACCAACGTACGCAAAGCAAGGAAACCAGGCGCTGAAGCACATATTTGGGACCTCAGCAACTTCTCCCTGAACTATTCATTCAGTGAAGATCTGCATCGGGACTTCCGAACCAACTACGATCGCACTAAAATCTGGAAAGGCGGTATCAATTACCAATTCAATGGTTCTCCCGAACTTTTTGAACCGTTTAAAAACGTGAAATTCATGCGTAAATCAAAGTGGTGGAACCTCATCCGTTCAGCGAATTTCTACCTCGGACCAAAAAACATCAGTATCAAAAACAACATGATACGTAACTACAATGAACGACAGATCCGCAACAACATCCCCAATACCGACTTTGAATTTCAACCCATCTATCTGAAAAACTTTACGTGGAACCGTTCGACGAATTTCAAGTACGACCTGACGCGCAATTTGAAATTTGATATTGCGACCAACAGCCAATCTATTATTGACGAACCACAGGGACAAGTAGATCGTAGTGAGAGCCCAGATCTCTATCGCGAATTTCAGGATTCCGTGAGTCAACAGATCAGAACGCTGGGCAAAACAATGCGCTACGACCACAATTACAATATTTCCTATAACATTCCATTCGATAAAATACCAGCACTCGACTTTTTGAATTCCAACATCCGCTACGGTTCATCGTATGAATGGAGCCGTCCCAACCTCGGTCTTGAAGCTTTTGGGAATACGATACAGAACAGTCGTACGTTGAACGCTACCGGACAGTTAAATATGAACAACTTGTACAAAAAATCAGAGCTGCTTCAAAAAATCATGAACGATGGAAGGGGACGGCGTACGACTTCTCGCAGATCAGTGCGCGGAAGACGCGGTGGCCGTGGAGGAGGCAGAGGCGGATCGAAGAAAAACGACAGTCGCCTTGCCAAAAAAGTACAAGAACTTCAACAAGAGCAAAAAAAACTAGAGAAAAAAGATACTTCACGGTTCAAACCGGAAGAACTGGAAGAGCATATCAAACGCCTGGAAAAGATCGAGCGCAAACTTGAAAGAAAAGAGCCCCGCCTGGAACGCCAAAATGAACGCATTAAACGGAAAGAAGAACGAGAGGAAAAATACCAGGAAAAGTTCGGCAAACCTTTCCATCCGATTACAGGCTTTTTCGGAAGGGCACTTATGAGCGTCCGAACTGTTTCGGGTACCTACACCTTGAACGACGGAATGGTATTACCCGGGTTTAATGAAGAAGCACAGGTTTTTGGTATGAACAATGCCATTTTCGGCGACCAGGAAATTCGTGGATTTGCACTCGGAGGACAGCAACGCGATGTTTACGGCAACGAACGCGACTTCGGCTATGCGGATTATGCGGGAAGCAATGGATTTATCGTCGATACGAGTGCGTTGAATTCGCAACATACCGTTATGCACGCCCAAAACTACAATCTACGCGCTAGCCTGGAGCCCTTGAAAGACCTTAAGATCGATTTGACCATGAACCGTAATTTCACTGAAAACACGGCTGAATTTTATCGTTTCAACGATTCCATTCAGGATTTCCAAAGTCAAAGTAAGTTCGTGACGACGAACGTCACCTATTCCACAATTTCCATCCAATCTGCGTTTGAAACCCTGGGTGAAAATTACCGTTCAGGCACGTTTAATGATTTGCGTGAAACACGGGCGGAAGTTTCAACTTTCCTCGCTAATGGCAACCCTAATGCTGTAACAGACAGTGCAGGATACTACGATGGGTATGGACCAAACCAGCAGGATGTTGTTATCGGTGCCTTCCTCACCACCTTTAGTGGAAAGGACGTCAACGAAAAAAGTATCTCCCCGAAGCGCAATATTCCGCTTCCCAATTGGCAGGTTTCTTACAATGGATTGACCAAATTCGATTTCTTCAAGAAATACGTACAAAACTTTACGCTGCGCCATGGTTATCAATCGACAGTTACGGTATCGGGTATGCAGACCAATTTGAACGCCGAAACGGATGATGACGGCTTTTTGACCGCTCGCGACATCAACAACAACTTCATTCCCGAACAACAGGTACAAAACCTCACCGTCTCCGAACGCTTCTCACCGCTTATCGGTTTCGATGCTACCTGGAATGTCAATGGCAATGGACTGCTGACAAAATTTGAATACAGCAAAGAGCGCTCTTCTTCACTTTCACTGGCCAACAACCAACTTACAGAAGTTCTGGGAACCGAAATCGTGGTCGGTGCGGGTTATAAATTCACGAACTTCCGGGTTCCGATCACCTTCCAAGGGAACAAACTCAAGCCATCGGATCTCAATATTCGATTTGACTTGTCCATCCGGGATAACCTCACAGTGATACGAAAAATAGTGGAAAACACGAATCAGGCTACAGCTGGACAACGCGTTTTATCCATTCGTTCCAGCGCGGATTACCTGGTGAGTAAAAACCTGACGTTCTCGCTGTATTATGACCAACAACTTACAGATCCCAAGGTAGCGACATCATATACGACAGGCAATACTTCGGCTGGTATTCGCTTGCGCTTCAACCTCGGCGGATTGTAGAATTGTAAGCGCTAAAACAAACAGACAGGTATGGAAACAACATTTGTAATACGCGAATCACAACCCGGAGATGAGGAGGCCATCATGGGCTTGGTTCAGGAACTGGCGGACTACGAAAAAGAACCCGATGCCGTCGTCAACACTCCCGAACAACTCCGCATCGATTTGTTTGAAGACCGTATCTGTCATTGTTTGGTGGTTGAAAAAGAAGAAGGGCTTTGTGCCATGGCTTTGTACTACATTTCTTATTCGACCTGGAACGGCCGGTGCCTGTACCTGGAAGATCTCTACGTGCAACCTCACTACCGCCGCTACGGAATAGGTCGCGCCCTTTTTAAGGAATTAATCGCACTGGCAACAAAGAACGGTTATCGCCGCATGGATTGGCAGGTACTGGACTGGAACGACTCCGCGATCGCCTTCTATAAACAATTAGACGCCCAACTCGACCCCGAATGGGTAAATGGACGGTTGTTTTTTGGGGGGTGAA
>CAYFTH010000015.1:0-38535 GCA_964346075.1 uncultured Fluviicola sp.
CTTGCAAAGAGCTGGACTTACACTTCTTCAACTCCTGGCCGTGTTAGGGGTGATTGCCTTTCTATTTCTAATTTTCATATTAACAGGTAGTTTAGATATTAACCTTTCTTGACCTGAAATAAAGTGCCCTAATCTTTGAATGCTGAAACAAACCCAAATTGCTCCCCATCAAACAAACCTTTATCACTCAACTTCAACTTTGGAATCACCAACAATGCACAAAATGACAACGTCATATAAGGAGAAGCTAGCGTAACGCCCATAAATTTCGATTGGCGATCAATCCTTTCGTAACTTTTAGCTACTTCATCCCCATCTTCATGCGACATAATTCCAGCGACGGGCAAAGGAACAATCATTTCCTCTGAATCGTCGACCAATGAAACGCCGCCTTTTTCTTCTACAATCAAATTGATTGCGCGTGTAATTGCTTCATCTGAAACTCCTACTGCAATAATATTGTGACTGTCATGTGCCACACAGGAAGCTAGTGCACCTCTTTTTAATCCAACATTCTTAATGAATGAAATGGCAGGTGTTGCATCGTGATATCGGTTCACCACCACAAGTTTTAATACATCCTGAGCAACATCAGACTGCAACATTCCATCTACACTCGGTAGTTTTGCACTTGATTCTTTTGTTACGAGTTGACCATCCTCCACTTCAATTACGCGAACAGGAGTATTCTTGTCGGCAATTTGGATTTGTTCCTTTTTAATTTTACTGCAATGGAAGTTATTAATCGGAATCTCTTTGACACTTGGAATAAACGACTTGCCATTTTCAGCGACCTTTTCTCCATTGATAAATGTGGAAATTACATTCAATGATTCGAGATCTTTTACAACACAAAAATCGGCAGCATCTCCTTGTTGAAGTAATCCAACATCCATATTGTAATGTTTTATCGTCGTCAACGAACAAGCGCGAAGCACATTAAAAATATCACATCCTTTAGCAATTGCACGTGCTGCTAATTGATTAATATGTCCAACCACCAAATCGTTGGGGTGTTTGTCATCAGAACAAAGCATTATTTCATCAGGATATTGATCAATCAACGGCCATAGCGCTTCGAAGTTTTTCGCAGCACTCCCCTCTCGAATGGCGATTTTCATTCCGTATTTTAACTTATCGAGTGCTTCTTCAATAGTAAAACATTCATGATCGGTTGAAATTCCAGCTTCTATATAAGTTTTAGCATCATCTCCACGTAATCCGGGAGCGTGTCCATCGACCAACTTTCCCATTTTATGCGCAAGTGCAATCTTTGCCATGACTTCTGGGTCCTTATGTAAAACTCCGGGGAAATTCATCATCTCTGCCAGATAATTTACATTGGGACGATTAAAAAGCGATTCAATATCCTCTACATCTATTGTTGCACCAGCCGTTTCAAACGTAGTAGCTGGTACACAAGAAGGAGCGCCAAAGTAAAATTTAAAAGGAGTTTTTAATCCGTTCTCTATCATAAACTCCACTCCTGCCCTACCCAGCACATTTCCTATTTCATGCGGATCAGAAACTGTAGCTACGGTTCCATGTCGTGTTGCCAATCGGGCAAATTCTGAGGGAATCAGCATCGAACTTTCTACGTGCACATGCGCATCGATGAAACCAGGAATAATAAATTGATCTTCAACTTTATCTTGACCTTCAATTGAATCAATCTTACCATTTTTTATATGGACAACTCCGTTAAAGACTTCTCTTTTTACGATGTCGACTATTCTTCCTGTGATATTTTTCATGATAAATACGTTAGGATTATAAAGTTAATGGAATTAGCGCTTTAAATAGATGTATTTCACAGAAACACTTACAATAACAATTAACTCGTCTACACAGGGCATCCTACACATCAGAAAACTTCTGAGCAGTCTGCCAAAAAGCGATCTTTTTTAACATTAAACGAAGCGCGAAAACATAACGTCCTTCATTTTGTTTTAAAAGAAAAACACTATGAGTTGGAAAGAAGAAGATAACGCAATACACAAAACATTCGAATTTACGGACTTTAAAAAATCACTGCATTTCGTTAATGAAGTTGGAGATATCGCAGAACAGTCCCAGCACCATCCTGACATTTTGATCCACGATTATAATCAGGTTGATATCAAATTAACTACACATGATGAAGGAAAAGTAACTGATAAGGATCATAAGATGGCCAATGCGATCGATAAGATCAATTAAATAGCGTTAAATTCTTCTTATCTTTAGGCCAAAATAAATACTATGGCTGAAGTTGGAATTATTATGGGAAGCACCTCAGATCTTCCTGTTATGCAAGAGGCTGCGGATATCTTAGATCATTTAGGCGTTTCATACGAAATAGATATTGTATCTGCTCACCGAACTCCTGAAAAGATGATTGATTATGCTCGAGAAGCACACGAGAGAGGGTTAAAAGTCATTATTGCGGGTGCGGGCGGAGCTGCACACCTTCCAGGTATGACAGCTTCTTTAACACCATTGCCTGTTATCGGTGTTCCTATTAAATCAAGAAATTCGATTGATGGCTGGGATTCAGTTCTTTCAATATTACAGATGCCTGGTGGAATTCCTGTTGCAACTGTTGCGCTCGATGGATCAAAGAACGCAGGAATTCTTGCCGCTAAAATCATTGGAGCTCAACAACCCGAAGTACTAGAGCGATTGATTGACTATATGAATGAACTCAAAGAGAAAGTTCACAAGAGTGCCCGTGATCTTGATGTTTAGTTCGAGCTTCCAATCCTCTCAATTTTCAATAAGTTACCCGTACGCATCTGTATAGTAAAAAGCATTAATCGTTGCTTCTGGTTTACCTATTCGTGTAAATGATCAAAAAAGTAATTGCGGAGGAATTAGAGTACATGTGAGTCCAATAGGTGTAAAGAAAAAGATATAAAACTAAATCGCCAAAAACAAAAAAAGCACGCTTTTCAGCGTGCTTAAATAAACTCAGTGTTCTACTTATCCACCAAAATCATCAAATGAAACATTCTCAGGTGGTACCCCCCATTCATCACACATCTTCAAGACGGCTTGATTCATGAGTGGCGGACCACAGAAATAAAATTCAATATCTTCTGGCTCATCGTGTTTCTTCAAATATTGCTCGATCACAACCTGATGAATGAAACCTAAGAAACCATCACCTTTTTCGTCGTAGATATCTTCTTTTTCTACCCAATTATCCTCGGGCAACGGCTCCGATAGTGCCATATAAAATTTAAAGTTAGGGAACTCACGTTCTAACTCACGGAAGTGTTCAATATAAAATAACTCCGCCTTAGATCGCCCACCGTACCAATATGTCACTTTACGATCGGTTCTCATTGTCTTGAAAAGCTCGTAAAGGTGAGAGCGCATAGGAGCCATTCCTGCACCTCCTCCGATATAAAGCATTTCTGAATCACTTTCTTTATTGATAAAGAATTCACCGTAAGGACCGGATATTGTAACCTTATCGCCTGGTTTTCTATTGAAAATATAAGAAGAGGCAATACCAGGATTCACTTTCATCCATCCGCCCGACTTCTTATCAAAAGGAGGAGTTGCAATACGCACATTCAACATTATACGTTTTCCCTCGGCAGGGTAGGAAGCCATAGAATAAGCACGTACTGTATCTTCCGTATTTTTCATTTGCAGCGGCCATAACTTGAATTTATCCCAATCTGGTTTAAACTTTTCCGGCTCACCTTTATGATCTTCGGGGTGTGCTGTAATATCCATATCCTTGAAGTCCACTACACAAGGAGGTACACGAATCTGGATATAACCGCCAGCTTTGTAATCCATCTCCTCAGGAATTTCAACAATAAACTCCTTTATAAATGTTGCGACGTTATAATTAGAAACTACTTCAGCTTCAAACTCTTTAATTCCCATTATCTCCTCAGGCAACTCAATCTCCATATCTTCTTTCACCTTCACCTGGCACCCAAGACGGTAATCCTCTTTAATCTCTTTTCTAGAGAAATGAGGTTCCTCCGTTGGAAGGATGCTTCCTCCACCTTCGTGTACTTGACAAACACATTGCAAACAGGTACCTCCACCACCACAAGCAGAGGGTAAATATATACCTTTGTTGCCTAACGTATCCAAAACGGTATTTCCTCCGTCCACTTCAAACTCTTTTTCACCATTTATAGTGATTTTTAACTTTCCTGAGGGTGACAATTTAGCTTTAACAAAAAGCAAAACACTCACTAATATAAGTATCACTGCAAGAAAGAAAATAACGGTAATTGCTATTGATAAACCCATTACTTCTGCATTTTAGAATTAATAATTTGAGAAGTCTCCACTTGCTCTTTTTTGGAATCATCCTTCTCTTCACCATATTTTACGCCCATAAAGCTCATGAATGCCATCCCCATCAATCCAGTGATGATAAATGTTATTCCGAGACCTCTTAATGCGGGAGGCACATTTGAGTAGCGAATTTTCTCACGAATTGCAGCAATAGCAACAATCGCAATAAACCAGCCAATCCCTGAACCGATACCGAAAGCGGTAGCGTCTCCAATTGTCGAATACTGACGATCTGCCATAAATAAGGAACCTCCAAGAATTGAACAGTTCACAGCAATCAGTGGCAAGAAGATCCCCAGCGCTCCGTATAATGCAGGTGCAAATTTCTCAACCAGCATCTCAACTAGTTGAACCATGGATGCAATAACAGCAATAAACATGATAAACGACAAGAAACCTAAATCTATCGTATTTTCTCCATTTTTACCGTATGCTGGATTCAACCATTCTAATGCACCTTCCTGAAGCACGTAATTCTCGAGTAAATAATTTATAGGAATCGTAATTCCCAAAACAAAAATCACCGCTGCACCAAGCCCAACTGCCGTTTTCACGGTCTTAGATACGGCGAGATACGAGCACATCCCCAAAAAGTAGGCGAAAATCATGTTCTCTGAAAAAATCGCCTTAACGAATATATCTAATGTACTTTCTTCCATAATATTGTTATTTCCAAATTATCAATTTGCTTAATGCTCTTCTACGAGATCTTTATTCTGTGTTCGTTGAATCCAGATGATGATACCTACAACGATCAACGCCATTGGAGGTAAAATCATTAAGTTATTATTCATATAACCCATCTCGTACAGACCAGTCTCTTCACCAGGTAAATTGCTTCCGAAAATTTCATATCCCCAAATTTTACCAGAACCAAATACTTCGCGCACAAAAGCTACAGCTAGAAGAATCCAGGCATACCCCAGTGCGTTTCCAATAGCATCCAAAATAGACGGGAATGGTTTATTACTCATAGCAAACGCCTCAAAACGACCCATGATAATACAATTCGTAATAATCAACCCAACGAAAACGGATAACTTTTCTGATACATCCGGAACAAACGCTTTTAACATCTCATTCACGATAATCACCAGTGATGCTACAATTACCAACTGGACAATAATACGTACACGAGAAGGAATTAAATTTCTCAGTAAGGATACGATCAGGTTACCAAATACCATCACAAACACTACAGATATTGACATCCAAAATGCTTGTTCAACCTGAACTGTAATTGCAAGGGCAGAACAAATACCCAATACCTGTATTGTAATCGGATTATTATCCGACAATGGGTCCGTAATTAATTTCTTGTTCTTTTTTGAGAACAAGGGCTCTTTCGGCTTTTTTAAATTTTCTTCAGTCTCACTCATCGCTAATTATTTTTTACTGAAATATTTTTGATACACTTTCATGGTTCTATTCACCATTTCTTCAACACCTTTGGAAGTAATTGTTCCTCCCGTAATGCCATCAACCTTTTGTGGTTCTGTTCCTGAACCATTCTTGACCACCTCGATACCGGCATAAGAACCATTTTTGGCGATCTTCTCACCTTCAAATTGTTCTTCAAAGAAATTTTGTTTGATTTCCGCACCCAAACCAGGAGTCTCTCCCTGGTGGTCAAATGAAACACCTGCCATTGTTTTGTAATCATCTTTCAACGCAATATATCCCCAAATCGGTCCCCAAAGTCCTTTACCTACAACAGGTAAGACAAACACTTTGTTTCCTTCTTTTTTGGCTTCAAATATTGGGTAAAGACGATCCTCTGGTTTGATGTTCTTATCGCGGTATTGCTTTTTAACATCCAAATAAAATGCGGTTTTCTCCTTGGGCAAATTCTTTTGAACCTCACCATCTGCCGAAATCACATAACTATCTTCAACATACTCTTCATAAAGTTTTTCACCATTTTTCCGAGTAGACTCCACACCAATTGCAGACAAAATATCCATTTTTTTCTTTACCGCCACATTCGCCTTTTTCAATGGATCTAATCCTATTGATAGTGAGGATAAAACTACCCCAACTACAACCACAAGTGCAATCGAAAAACCGAAAGTATAAGCGTTTCCATCTTTATTTATAGCCATGACTATGCTGTTTTAAATCGTTTTTTACGTCTTGAAATATTTGCCTGAACTACGTAGTGATCAATTAATGGGGCCATTACATTCATGAATAATATAGCCAACATAATTCCCTCCGCATAGGCCGGATTGAGCACCCTGATTAAAATCGTGAGTCCTCCACCAAGAAAACCGTACCAGAACTTGCCGTACTGAGTCTGGGAGGCAGTTACAGGGTCGGTAGCCATAAACACGGCTCCAAAAGCAAAACCTCCAATGATCAAATGATAGAAGGCATCCATTTCCATGTATGCATTAGCACCAACTGCATTCATTAACAAACCAAATGCAAATCCGCCAGCAAAGAACGAAAGGATAATACGCCAGGAAGCAACACCCGTGAACAACAGTATCGCACCACCTAAAAGTGCAGCAGCTGTAGATGTCTCACCTACCGAACCGGGAATCATTCCCACAAAGGCATGAACAGGATCGTATGCTCCTTCAAATTTTGACAACATTTCTCCGCTTGTAGCATTGGCTGACAAAGCTTGACCACTCACGGTCGGAGCATCACCTACAAAGGAAGCTAAATCACCTAGCGCCGTTGCTCCAGACGCACCATCAGGCAAAGCTCCTCCGTTAGCCTGTGCCAAGTCAGCTGTTCCGGATTTCCATACTTTATCACCAGACATTGACGTCGGGTAGGCAAAATAAAGAAAAGCTCTTGCGGTAAGCGCTACATTCAAAATATTCATCCCTGTACCTCCAAAAACCTCTTTTCCAATGACTACCGCGAAAATTGTTGCTACTGCAACCATCCATAAAGGTACATCAGCAGGCATTGTTAACGGTATTAACATTCCAGACACCAAAAAACCTTCATGAAGGCCGTGCCCTTTAATAAACCCAAAAATGAACTCCGTAGCCAAACCTGCGGCGTAAGATACAATCACTAGCGGTAATACTTGTATTAGCCCATATATCACCTTATCACCAAAGCCTGTAAGGTAATTCTCGTAACCCGCATATTGATCAGGATTGACATAGGATTGCAACTCATAATGCCAATGTCCGGTATTATAAATACCAAACAGAAGACACGGTATAAGTGCCAATACCACCATAAACATCGTACGCTTCAAATCTACTCCATCGCGAATGTGAGCACCTTTCTTAGTCACATCTTTCGGCGTAAATAAAAATGTAGAAAGCGTCTCATATAGCGGGTACATCTTTTCCCACTTCCCTCCTTTCTCAAATTTCGGGTCTAGATTATAAATAACTTTTTTTAATGCTTTCAATTTCCTAAAGTTTATAATTAAACATTACATACATTCTTCCTGAATCGTATCGAGACCTTCTCGTACTTTTTCCTGAATTGCAATTTTTGAAGTACACACGTATTCGCACAGCGCAAAATCTTCTGGTGCTATTTCATAAATACCGAGCGCTTCCATTGCGTCAATATCATTGGTCATGATCGCTTTGATGAGTTGCATCGGCAGAATATCAAAAGGTAAAACTTTCTCCATCTCACCCGTCACCACGAAACCACGTTCTTCACCATTCATATTGGTGTCCAATCTATATTTCTTTTTGTTCAGTAACCACGTCGGAAAAAGTCGATGACTTGAATATTTGTCGAGTCCAGGACCCAACCAACCTTTTGTCAAAAAGAATTTATATTCATCTCCCTCGGGCAGAATAGTCACTTGAGAATCATAGAAACCGACAAAACCATCCTTATCGATTTTATCCCCGGTGAGCGCGTTACCGCTGATCACGCGAACATTATCAGTAACCAAATTATCCTTTAACATTGGAGCTACCTGAGCACCAAGAATAGTTCTGAAATACTTTCTATTCTTCACTTCAGACCCCGTCAATGCAACAATTCTCACGGGATCAAACTTTCCTTCTGCGAAAAACTTCCCAATAGTAACCACATCTTGCGGTCCTACAGTAAATACAAATTCTCCCTTATCAATAGGATTGATATGATGTATTTGAGTACCTACATTCCCAGCAGGATGCTTACCGCTCATTTTATTGAGTTCTACGTTTTTGGCATTTTGGAAAGCTTTATCAGCAGGTACCTTACCATTAAGCGTTAAATAAACCTTACCATCTGTCAATTTTGCCAGCGCGTTTAACCCGTGTTGAAAATCCTGATCCTGACCATGCAGAACAAAATCCATATCGGGTGCTAAAGGAGCCGTATCAAAGGCAGAAATAAATATCGCCTTTGGAGTAACAGAAGGATCTGCTACAACATCAATAGGACGTTGTTTGATGAAAGGCCACAACCCGTTATCCAGCATCATCTTCTTTACATCTTCTCGAGAGGCAGAAGCTGGATCAACAGGGTTCACCTCTACCACATCATCTGATCCATCCGTTTTAATACGAACTTCTAAAATTTTACGTTTTGCTCCGCGTACCAATTCTTCCATTGTTCCTGATACAGGAGAAACCCATTTTACATCTTTGTTGTATTTATCGTAAAACACAACTTCGCCTCGTTTCACTTTATCACCAGGTTTGATGACCACCTTTGGAACTAATCCGTGAAAATCTGCTGGTTTTAAAGCAACAATCGAGGGTTGCTCAAGGTCCGACTTGACTTTATCTGCTTCTCCAAGCAACTTAATATCAAGTCCTTTTCTAAGTTTAACCGCCTTTGACATGTTCTATAGCCATTTGTTTTGAGAGACAAAAATATAAATTTGTCAGACTTTCCCACAGCGTTCAACGCGATTAGCTTACTCTTTCTTCAATTTAGAATTATTCTAAATAAAAACCCGATCAATTACAAAGTTGCCCTTTTAACATTTCTCTGCTAAGACCTAAAATAAGCGCTAGATCTATGCGTTTTCATCAAATATTTCCGTACATTTATCACATGAACATTGTTTCGACACGTGGAATTAAGGTAGCTGTAGAGAAGGCCTTTCGTCCTGACCTTTCTAATATCGACAAAAACATCCTTTTTTTTAATTACGCGATTGAGATTGAAAATTGTAACGCGTACAGCGTACAACTCATCGAACGCGAATGGCGCATTTTCGACTCTCTCAATGTCATACGTAATGTATCGGGCGACGGCGTTGTGGGCGAGCAACCTATTTTGAAGCCGCATGGAGTTCACATCTACAATTCTGGCTGTGATCTCAACTCTGAAATCGGTCAGATGGAGGGGCATTATACCTTCACAAAACTGGATGAAACTGGAAAAATCGCGGATATATTCAAAGTTGATGTCCCCACAATAAAGCTAGAGTTCCCCTATCGATTGAACTAGCGTTTAAACGATCTTATTCTTCCTCGAATTTAAGGGCTGCAGAATTAAGGCAGTAGCGCAATCCTGTTGGCTCGGGCCCATCTTCAAAAACGTGACCTAAATGAGCTTCACATCGCGCACATTGGACTTCAGTTCGAACCATACCAGCTGATCGATCGACGACTTCATCTACAAAATGATCTTCCAGCGGTTGATAAAAACTTGGCCACCCCGTTCCCGATGTAAATTTAGTCGAAGCACTGAATAATGGAAGATCACAACATATACAGTGATAGATTCCTTGCTTTTTATTGTCCCAGTGTTTTCCAGTGAATGCGCTTTCAGTACCACCTTCCCGGGTGACATGATATTGCTCATCCGTCAATTGTTTTTTCCACTCGGCGTTAGATTTTCGCACTTTTTTTAAGGTATCATCTTGTATCGTTATAGAGCCGGGTTCGGCTGATGCAGAACTACTTTGATCTACTTTTGTTGATGTTTCAGTACAGGACCAGACTGCCAAACTAAAGAATATCAGGACTATTTTCATCGCTTTTATTTTAATAATTATCGTTGCGAAGATAACAAAGTAGCAGCAAGGATGTTCTCATCAAAGGAATTGAAGTAATTTTGCAATCGCAATTATTCATTTTATGGGTTACAGTAAAAATTTCTGGGCAATCAGTTTGAGCATGTTTTTATTCATGACCTCGTTTAACCTCATTATTCCGGAGCTCAACACCTTTATAACTCACCTGGACGGCGCTGAATATAAAGGCCTGATCATCGCATTATTTACGATTACAGCAGCACTTGCACGTCCTTTTTCGGGTAAAATGGCCGATAGATCTGGTAGAAAAAGCACCATGTACGTAGGTACGCTCGTCGCAATTCTCGTCACATTCTTATACCCGATTAGCGGGAGTGTAACCTTCTTTCTTATGTTGCGATTCTTTCACGGTTTTTCTACAGGTTTTCTTCCAACTGGTGCCACCGCGATGGTCACTGATATTTTACCCGTACACAAACGGGGACAAGGCATGGGTGTGTTCGGAACAGCAATTTCTCTAGGCATCGGTGTCGGACAGTTTTTAGGCTCTCCAATTGCCCAGTGGCTGAGCTTAAACGGTTTGTTTTTCACTTCTGGTCTACTCGCGTTTGGAGCTTTATTAATCATTGCTACCGTTAAGGAGACCCACCCTTCACCCGTCAACATCACATGGGAAACATTTATTATTCGAAAGTCGGATGTTTTCGAAAAACGCGTATTTCCTGCTGCCGTAGTAATGTTTCTCACGGTTACTTGCACTGGACTCATTTTTGTAGTCACTCCTGATATGTCTGGGTACCTCGGCATCGCCAATAAAGGTTGGTATTTTGTGTACTATGTAGTTTCGACAATCATTGTGCGACTCTTAGCTGGAAAATTATCTGATCGCATTGGCCGCAGGCAAGCGCTATTAATTGGTATCACATTTTTGATGCTCGCAATGGTTCTCACAGGAAATTCAGAAGGTGAATTTACCTACACCGTTGCTTCCTTCATTTTCGGAGTAGCAACAGGTATTAACAGCCCAACTCTTTTTGCATGGACCGCCGATCTCTCACCCGTACACAGAAGAGGAATTGGTTCTGGAACACTTTTTATAGCGCTGGAGTTAGGGATTTTATTCGGTAGTTCAAGCACACTTTTCTTGTACGACAGCACCCCTGAAACAGTACTCAACGTATTTATTTATGGTGCTGTTATGGCTGGAATTGCCATGCTTTACATTATATGGCACCTCATTTACAGTAAAACGAACCATTCCTATCGTCAATCAGCTTCAGGGAGCGAGTAATTCTCCATCCACCTTTAAGAATTTTTTCAGATAATGCGTCCCGATGTAGAAAGGAATTGTATCAATTAGGGCTACGATGAGCTTGAAGAGATAAGCACTTAAAATAAATGCTACGAGTTGCCAAAACAAAGGTTTCGAATCATTGAGCGGTAATCCAGATGCAAAAAAGTGCGTAATTAAAATCACAGCTATCGAATCCACCAATTGGCTTATTAAAGTAGACCCATTGTTCCTGAGCCACAATTTTTTACCATTTGTTAGACGCTTAAAAAAGTGAAAAATATGAACATCAATAAACTGAGCAGTAATATAGGCAATCATCGAAGCAATTGTTGCGCCAAAAGCGAGACTCCGAATTGCATAGAAAGCGTATCCGTGAGGAGCAACAGGTTGACCATTTTCTATTTTCAGAGGTAATGTTCCGTCAGCTTGCAAAGATTCAGGAGCTTCCAACCAGCCTCCGAACCAAATAATAAACAAAATCCAAATATTGAGCAGTAAACCAATCCAGACGACACGATTCGCTCTTTTCTTGCCGTAAATCTCTGAAATAAAATCAGTACATAGAAAGGTCACGGGATAAGGTAACACCCCAATAGCCAGTGAAAATGTAATATTACTTTCCTTTGGTATTCCTACCCAATGCGACAAATCAACAAATCGACTCACCCCCAATATGTTGAGCATCACCAGCGATCCCAGAAACAATCCAACTAATATCAAAAAAACGACCTCTCTTCGACGTTTAATTTTCAACGGAATATTTTCTTCACCGTAAATCATATTCTTTCAACAATTAACACTTTAAAATGTGCTCAATTGATTCCCAATTGATCTCTTCTCTATTTTAATTAATGTGCGAGCACCACCCTCCTTTCCAAAAATAACGAGTTAACTACGTTTTAACCGTTAAAAGCGTGATCATCAACTTGCAGTTTGTGAAGTTTTACCAGCGTATCTTTGTGTGCTGCCGTGTACTTTAACTTGTTAGACTTCGTTTCTAATTGTTATGATTTTCTTTAGTAAAATAAGACTGGAACCATGTTCTATTTCACTCGCGATTACCCGTCAAAACTAAGTAAATTCAAAGTAATTATCATGTAAAGTGATTTAAATTTTCAGTTGTTGCTCGCTTCAAAACTCTTTCTATGGATACAATCAAGCGGAAGATTAAACTGGATATCGTTCAGCAATCCAATAGAATCTTTATTTTTGTCATATCGAGATATGAATAGTAGCAAGAATAAAATCGCAGTTATTGGAGGTGGCAGTTGGGCCACAGCTTTAGTCAAAATACTCTGTAACAATCTGGATCAAGTAGGTTGGTGGATGCGAAACGAGAACGCTGTCAATCATATTCTAGAGTACAAGCACAATCCCCGCTATTTGCAATCAGTAGAATTCAATCTCGATAAAATCAACGTTAGCACAGACCTCGAACAAGTTGTTCGCGATTCAGAAATTATATTGATAGCCTCTCCTTCTGCCTTTTTAACTAAAATATTTGAAGATTTTCCAAAATCACTTATGGAGGGTAAGACTGTTTTCTCGGCAGTCAAGGGAATCGTCCCCGAATTCAATGCAATACCTGCGCGTTTCATTCATAAGACTTTCGACACCCCTTATGATCAAATAGGAATCATCTGTGGTCCTTGCCATGCTGAAGAAGTTGCTCTCGAACGACTTTCCTACCTCACAGTGGCGTGTCAGGACGAAGAAATCGCAGAAGAAATTGCTGAAATATTTAGTTGCCGTTACATCAAAACAACGATTTCTGATGACCTCTTCGGCACTGAGCTTTCTGCTGTATTAAAGAATGTTTATTCCATAGCATCAGGAATTTGTTCAGGATTGGGTTATGGCGACAATTTTCAGGCTGTGCTTATTTCTAATGCTATACAAGAAATTGAGAATTTTATCGATGAAGTAAGTCCGATACACAGGGATGTTAAGACCAGTGCTTACCTGGGTGACCTCCTGGTAACTGCCTATTCAAAATTTTCACGCAACCGCACATTTGGTTTTATGATCGGTAAAGGTTATTCTGTTAAGACGGCTCAGATGGAAATGGATATGATCGCGGAAGGCTATTATGCGGTCCGGTCTGTTATGGAAATCAACAAAAAATTTGAAGTCGAAATGCCGATCGTCGAAGCAGTCAATAATATTCTTTACGAAAAGATCTCTCCCGTCATTGAGATGAAAATCCTAACAGACAAACTAAACTAAAAACCTGTAAATAAGCGTATAGTTTGCTATAGTTCGTGAAAATATTTCACAGAGAACCTGGAGGTTTTACGGGTAGGGCGTGTTAGAGAGCACAGAGCTTGCAGGGCGTGGAAAGATAATACTACTGATTCTTAAAAGAATAGATGTTCCACTTCAGCTACTCACGCTTCGTGACCTCCGTGTAATTAAAAATGTTTCACAGAGCGCATAGAGTTTCTCCGAGTAGATGGTGAATTATAAACATAGCGCATATATTACAAAACAAAAAGCCCGCCATCTTTCGACAGCGAGCTTCAATTAGCTAATTATCGATGCATTCCTACATCATTCCGGGCATTCCGCCTGGCATTCCACCTGGCATTCCGCCACCGCCACCGCCGGCGCTACCGCTATCTTCTTCTGGTTCGTCAACGATAACACATTCAGTCGTTAACATCATTGAAGCAATAGAGGCCGCATTTTCAACAGCGATCCGCGTTACTTTTGTAGGATCCAGAACACCTGCTTTCAGTAGGTTTTCGTACTTCTCAGTTCGTGCATTGTAACCGAAGTCAGCTTTACCTTCTTTCACTTTTTGCACGATTACCGCACCTTCTACTCCTGCATTCTTCACAATTTGTCGAAGTGGCTCTTCAATAGCACGAGTAACGATAGTGATCCCGGTATTCTGATCATCGTTATCCGCTTTTAATTTATCTAATGCTGCAATTGCACGGATGAGCGCAACTCCGCCACCGGGAATAACACCTTCCTCAACAGCAGCTCGAGTAGCCGCAAGCGCATCATCAACGCGATCCTTCTTCTCTTTCATTTCAACCTCAGAAGCCGCACCAACATAAAGAACTGCAATTCCGCCAGACAATTTCGCTAGTCGCTCTTGCATCTTTTCTTTATCATAGTCAGAAGTAGAAGCCTCCATCTGCGCTTTGATCTGAGCCACACGCGCCTGAATGTCTGCTTTCTTACCAGCACCATTCACTACAGTAGTGTTATCTTTATCAATCTCCACTTTTTCAGCTGTACCCAGCATATCAAGGGTAGCGTTTTCAAGACTCAGTCCTTTTTCTTCAGAAATCACTTGACCTCCTGTCAGAATAGCAATATCTTCAAGCATTGCTTTTCGGCGATCACCAAACCCAGGAGCTTTCACAGCCGCTACTTTCAGTGAACCTCTAATTCTATTCACCACGAGCGTGGTTAGCGCCTCGCCATCAATATCCTCAGCGATAATCAACAATGGCTTCCCATTTTGTGCTGCAGGTTCCAGGATAGGTAACAATTCTTTCATGTTGGAAATCTTCTTGTCACAAATCAAGATTTGCGGATTTTCCAAATCAGCGACCATCTTCTCCGTATCTGTAACGAAGTAAGGGGAAAGGTAACCACGATCAAATTGCATTCCCTCAACCGTCTTTACTTCCGTTTCGATTCCTTTGGCCTCTTCTACTGTGATAACGCCATCGTTACCTACAACTTTCATTGCTTCAGCTATGAGAGCACCTATCGCCTCATCATTATTCGCAGAAATAGATGCGATTTGCTTAATCTTATCATTATCAGAACCAACTTCTTTTGAAAGTTTTTTAAGTTCAGCAACAACAGTAGTCACCGCTTTATCAATACCGCGCTTTAAATCCATAGGATTCGCTCCGGCAGTAACATTTTTCAAACCTGCTTTGATAATCGCTTGCGCTAAAACGGTAGCAGTCGTTGTTCCGTCACCAGCAATATCAGCTGTTTTAGAAGCCACTTCTTTTACCATTTGAGCTCCCATATTTTCCACGGCGTCTTCCAGTTCTACCTCTTTCGCAACTGAAACGCCATCTTTGGTCATATTTGGTGCACCAAATTTCTTATCGATAACCACGTTACGCCCTTTTGGGCCTAATGTTACTTTTACTGCATTTGATAAAGCATCAACACCGCGCTTCAATTTTTCGCGTGCTTCCGTGTCAAACAATATTTCTTTTGCCATTTTTCTTTACTTTTTAATTATTTAAAAATACCGTAAATATCGGCCTCTTTCATGATTAGGTAAGTTGTTCCGTCAAGTTTGATTTCAGTTCCGGAATATTGTCCATAAAGTACAACATCTCCTTCCTTAACGGTTACAGGCTCATCTTTTTTGCCTTTCCCAGCGGCTACAACAGTTCCGCGTAACGGCTTTTCTTTGGCCGTATCTGGAATAATAATTCCACTTGCCGTTTTTTCTTCGGCTGGCGTGGGCTCGATCAACACGCGATCCGCCAATGGTTGTAATTTTGACATAATTAAACGTTTATTTGGTTTATAAATTCATTAAAATTTCCGAAACCAATTAACCCCAATTTTGTGCCAAACAATTAGGCGTACACTTTTGTCAGTATACTGCAAAATAATCCATAAAAAAATGTCAGCGCGACTGACACACTGACATTTCTAAAAAAATATTCTAATTACTTATTGACCTCCAGCAGGAGCTCCACCTTGACCCTGACCCTGACTTTGGCCCTGGCCCTGACTTTGTCCTCCTTGTTGGTTTTCGATCGGATCAGAAGAACCGTCATCAACATTACCCACTGGGCTTGAATACATCAGGGTCATAACGATACTGAGTACCGCAATAACTCCAGCTAAACTCCAGGTAGCTTTTTCTATAAAATCATTGGTCTGTTTTACACCTCCCAGCTGTTGTGCGGATCCAAAATCAGTTGAAAGACCTCCACCTTTCGGATTTTGCATTAGTACAAGTAATACGAGTAAAATACTCGCAATAACTATTAATATCGTCAATAAAGTCCCCATATCTATTTTAATTTTCTTTTCAAACTTTCAATTTGAAGTGCAAATAAACTCTTTTTTTCTGGAAAATTCAACATTAATTGCTCATAAGCTTTAATTGCTTTGGGATAATTCCCCTGAGCCACGTACACTTTCGCGAGTGTTTCACTGACTGGAAGCTTTGTCTCATCAAGGCTTTCACGTGCTTTTTGTACAGGTGAGAAAAAGGGTGCAGGTGATTTTTTTTGTACTTTATTTTCTTCAGAATTCTCGCTTAAAATCGGTTTATGAGATACATGACCCACTTTCTGATCAGATTGATGACCTTTTTCTGCACTTTTATGAGTTGATCCACCTTCTCGCTCTCCTGAATTTACAAGCCATTGCATAAAAGACTTTGTTTCATGTTCGTTGAACTCCTTATCACCATCGTGAGCTTCAATCGCATCCTCAAAACGATCTTCAACTGGAACTGAAGACTGATCATCCTGATCCTCTTCTGTTTGGTCTAACTCCTCTTCCTGCAAATGCGATTGTTCCTGAGTATTTCTGAATCGGTCTTGATCGGCCTGGTGCAGTCGGGAAGGCTGATATAAACTCTCAACGTCCTCATCATTATCCTCCACCTCGCTTTCTATCGAAGTACTCACAGCATGCGCTAATATTTCGCGCTCCAACTCTCTTTCCTCTATACGAATATCTTCTTGATGAGCTCGATCTGAAACTTCCTCTTCTGGTATCTCTGTATCCGCAGTATCCGCAGTATCCGTATCAACTGAAGTCACATCAATACGAACTTCATTCGAACCTATTGCTTCCTCACTTTCCTGACGATCTGATGCTACCGACGTATCTGGTTCCATATTATCAGATGAAGGATGATAGCTCTCCTTCAAGTTGACCAAGTTGTAAAGCTGCGAACGGTTCGGTATACGATAGGCATGTAGTTTTAAATCTTTCTCAAAACGAATAGGATCGAACTTTGCCAACCCCAATAAATAGAGCTGTGAAAAAACAGGAGTAAAAGGGTATTCTTCACTCAGCCTTTTTAGCTCTGGAATATTTTCTTTGACAATTTCCTCGGGAAACTCAATCAGTTGCGCTATTTCGGAGCTATCTGTCATTACCAGTTCGATAAGAGTTTATTCAAAACATCCTGAACAATTTGTTCGTTGATTTCTTCGAACAACTGATTTTGAATACTTCCCACATTCTGATTTGCATCAAAGTCAGCAAAACGAGAAACATTGAGCTGCATAACATCTTCTTCCGGTGCTGAAATAAAAATTTCAAAGCTTCCTCGAATTGTTAATCGGTTTTTAACCGTCGACGTATTGTCTTGTAACGACAGCGGTGTCACATTATAACTGGAAACTTCACCGGTAATCGTAACTTGCGGGTCTTCCTGTTCGCTGCTGACCAGCTTGAGTCCTACGCGGTTTTGGACGGCATCTTTGAGGTCTTCAGTAAGATTCGGAGCATAACTGATGGGCGCGTTCGCCGCTTTATTTTCGAGCGTTGTAACCATAAATCGCTCCCATTCAGGAGGGACACTTCCATCACGAAAAGACACGCTCGAAGGCCAACAAGCCATCAAGACCACCATTAAAAAAACACCAAGTAAAGCCTTCATCACCTTAATTACGAATTATTTTAAGTTATATTCTTTAATCTTTCGATAAAGTGTCCGTTCAGAAATACCGAGTTCTCGTGCTGCATCTTTTCTCTTGCCTTTGTGCTTTTCTAATGCTTTCTTGATAAATTCTTTTTCCCGTTCTTCCAGTGAAAGCGATTCTTCCACTTCCACATGCTCGTGATAATCGCTATCTACAACAGTCGTATCCGCACTGGAAGTAGCAGATGTAAATTCGGTTGTTGTGGACGACTCATCCTGCACACCCGACTCGAGCAATTTGCGGCTCTCTTCATTTGATATATCGCTGTAAACGCGATTCAATACATCCCGTTGCTTTCCTGTTAAGTCAACCTCTTCATCACCATTGAGCAATTCAATCACGAGCTTCTTTAATTCGTTCAGATCGCGTTTCATATCGAAAAGAAATTTGTAAATCAACTCGCGATCTGAAAAATCATCCGCTCTTTTTGTTTGGTCATTAATAACAGATGGCACCCCCACTTCTCCTTCTTGAGGTAAATAGTGATTCATGCACTCCTCATCAATATGGCGCTCATTTTCAATAACAGAAATTTGTTCCACAATATTTTTGAGCTGACGAATATTACCTGGCCAAGAATATTTCTCCAGTGCCATCACGGCATCTTCATCCAAACGAATCGCAGGCATGCGGTACTTTTCCGCAAAATCAGCAGCGAATTTCCGAAAAAGCAAGTGAATATCCGCTTTCCGTTCTCGCAAAGAAGGCAATTGAATTGGAACCGTGCTCAGCCTATACAATAAATCTTCTCTAAACTTTTCTTTCTTAATAGCCTGCGCCATATTTTCATTAGTTGCCGCCACTACACGCACATTGGTTTTAATTACTTTTGAAGAGCCCACACGAATAAATTCGCCCGTCTCCAAAACGCGTAACAATCGAACCTGCGTCTGATGCGGTAACTCTGCCACTTCATCCAGAAAAACTGTTCCTTCATCAGCCTCTTCGAAATAACCTTTTCTACTTCCGCTGGCACCTGTAAAAGCCCCTTTCTCATGCCCGAAAAGTTCGGAATCTATTGTTCCTTCTGGAATCGCACCACAATTGACAGCGATATAATTTCCATGCTTTCGAGAACTCAAATGATGAATCACTTGAGGGATAATTTCCTTCCCCGTACCACTTTCACCGGTTACAAGTACAGAAATATCAGTAGGAGCCACTTGCATGGACACCTCTAACGCTCGGTTTAATCCTGGTGAATTACCAATAATGCCAAAGCGCTGTTTTATTTGTTGAATGGTCATGTTGCTTTAAAGTCCTATTTTACAATTTCACCTAATAGCGATGCTCGTGTACAATCCGTAATTTTCACGTGGACGTAGTCACCAATTGAAGCATCTTCCTGATCGAAAATAACCTTGTGATTGCGATCGGTTCTTCCCATCACCTGCTCATCGGAACGCCGCGATACTTTCTCAACGAGTACCTCTTCAACTTTACCGATCTGCGCTTTGTTTATCTTCTCACTGTGCTGCATCTGCAGTTCAATAATCTCCTCCAATCGACGTTGTTTCACCTCTTCCGGGACATCATCCTCATATTTTCGCTGAGCGAGCGTTTTGGGACGTTCTGAATACTTATACATATAAGCTGAATCGTATTCTACCTCGCGCATAAGCGATATCGTATCCTGGTGCTCTTCTTCCGTCTCACCGCAAAAACCAGCAATTATATCTGTTGAAATACCACAATCAGGAATAATGCGGTTAATTGCTTCTATCCTGTTCATATACCATTCTCGCGAATAACCGCGATTCATACGCTTTAACATTTCCGTGTTACCAGATTGCACAGGAAGATGAATATAATTGCAAATATTCTCGTGTTTAGCCATCGCATGCAACACATCATCTGTCATATCTTTAGGATGCGATGTCGAAAAGCGAATGCGGAGTTTTGGATGTACGGCTGCCACCATTTCCATCAACTGCGCAAAGTTTGTTGTCGGTTTCGTTTCATCTTTGATTTTACCTTTACTGGTCATATTCCATCGGTAACTATCCACATTCTGCCCCAACAAAGTGACTTCACGATATCCCGCATTGTAGAGTGCAGCGCATTCCTGTACAATTGTTTGAGGATCTCTACTCCGCTCTCTTCCGCGTGTAAATGGTACTACACAAAAGGAACACATGTTATCGCAACCGCGCGTGATACTTACAAAACCACTAACGCCATTTTTATCCAGACGCACTGGGTTAATATCGGCGTAGGTTTCATCTCTGGAGAGCAACACGTTAACGGCTTTTTGACCACCCTCAACTTCTTGGATCAAGTTGGGCAATTCACGGTAGGCATCGGGTCCCGCAACCAAATCTACCAATTGCTCTTCTTCCAACAATTGCTTTTTAAGCCGCTCTGCCATGCACCCCAGAACACCAATCACCATTCCGGGATTATTGCGTTTTGCTTTGTTAAACTGTGTTAGACGATTCCGAACGCGTTGTTCAGCATTGTCGCGAATACTGCAAGTATTAATCAAAACTACGTTGGCCTCATCGGCATCTTGTGTTGTGGTAAATCCTTGCTGAATCAAAATCGAAGCTACCACTTCACTATCCGAAAAGTTCATGGCGCATCCATAACTCTCGAGGTATAATTTCTTCCCTTTGTGTTCGTTATTCTCCATCTGAATCGCTTCTCCCTGACGCGTTTCATCCATATCTTTTTCTAAAGTAATACTCATGCGTTACATTCTTTAAATCACAAGCTGCAAAAATAACGTTTATCTGTACGGTGTCAAAATGTCAGTTGTTTTTTTTACAAATTATTTATCGCATCGAAAAGCAAAAATTATCGGATAGAGCAATGAACAATTCATCGCATCAACCTGTACATAATGCACACTAAACATCATAAAAAGTGCATTATCGCAACTTCAATATCTATTCGTATTTGGTTTTCGAATTTATTTAAAGTTATTTTGCACACGATTTCTTCAACAACATGAAGAAGCATCGAGAAACATTTTAAAGATTATGGCGAAAAATTTAGTAATTGTTGAGTCCCCCGCTAAAGCAAAAACGATAGAAGGTTACCTGGGAAAAGATTTTGTAGTTAAATCGAGTTACGGTCACGTTCGTGATTTGGCTAAAAAAGGTATTGCCATTGACATAGAAAACAACTTTACGCCCCAGTACGCAGTAAGCACAGATAAAAAGCAAGTAATATCAGAGTTAAAGAAACTAGTAAAGCAAGCAGAGACCGTTTGGCTCGCGACTGATGAGGACCGCGAAGGAGAGGCTATATCATGGCACTTATACGAGACACTTGATCTCGATAAAAAAGAAACAAAGCGAATTACCTTTAACGAAATTACTAAAGTTGCCGTTCAAAAAGCGATCGACAATCCGCGCTCCATTAATCGCGAATTAGTTGATGCCCAGCAAGCGCGACGTGTTTTAGACCGCCTAGTTGGTTTCGAACTGTCTCCTGTGCTGTGGAAGAAAGTAAAACCCAGTTTATCGGCTGGACGTGTACAGTCTGTTGCTGTGCGGTTACTCGTTGAAAGAGAACGTGAAATTCAGCAATTTACTCCCAAGAATTATTTTTTAGTCACAGGGCAATTTCAAATCGATCAGGATACAATTGAGGCCAAGCTCGCCCACAATCTTCATAAAAAGACAGAAGCGGAGGAATTTTTAGAGCAGTGTAAGTCCGCTGACTTTAAAATAACTGATGTTCAGAAAAAACCAGCAGTTAAAAACCCATCTGCACCTTTTACAACATCAACATTACAACAACAGGCAAGTTTAAAATTAGGTTTTAGCGTCTCCCGCACAATGCGTGTAGCTCAATCACTTTACGAAGCAGGACACATCACGTACATGCGTACTGACAGCGTTAATCTTTCTGAAACCGCCATCAACGGTGCTAAAGACGCCATCGTTAAAAGTTACGGGAAAGACTACAGCAATCCAAAACGATACAAAGGAAAATCGGCAGGGGCACAAGAAGCACACGAGGCCATAAGACCCACTAATTTTGACTTGCACGAAGTTAAAAAGGGTAATGATGAATCGCGTCTATATGACTTAATTTGGAAACGTTCCATTGCATCTCAAATGAGCCAGGCCAAGTTAGAACGCACTACCATTAAAATCGGCGCACCTTCTGTCGACGATTTATTTGTCACAAAAGGTGAAGTTGTGAAGTTCGACGGTTTCCTCAAAGTCTACTTCGACTCCAGTCTCGATGAGGAGGATCAGGATCATCCCGTAGACGGATTATTGCCAGAAGTAAAAGTAGATCAGTCAGCCAGCGCGGAAGAAATTACAGCCAAAGAACGTTTTACTCGACCAGCACCGCGATATGTAGAAGCATCACTTGTCAAAAAACTCGAAGAGCTCGGTATCGGACGCCCTTCTACTTATGCACCAACGATTTCTACCGTTCAGAAACGTGGTTATGTGGAAAAGAAAGAACATGAAGGAACAGAACGCTCCTACACCATTTATAATCTGAAGGATCAAAATATCACTCAAGAAGAAGCGACTGAGATTACGGGGAGGGATCGCAACAAACTAAGTCCTACCGATATTGGAATGGTTGTAACTGACTTCCTTATCGAACATTTCGGTGAGATTATGGACTATAATTTTACGGCTGAAGTAGAGCAACAATTCGATGAAATAGCTCAAGGATTAAAAGAATGGACGGATATGATCCAGAAATTTTACGACCCTTTTCACGAAAACGTTGAAGAAACGCTCGAACATTCCGATCGCGCGTCAGGTGAACGTTATCTCGGAGAACATCCCAAAACGGGAGAAAAAGTTATCGTACGTATTGGCCGCTACGGTCCGATGGCACAAATTGGTGACAGTGAAGCCGAAAAATCACCCCGTTTTTCAAGCTTGCGAACTCATCAATCCATAGAAACGATTACCTTCGAAGAAGCACTCGATTTATTCAAACTTCCACGAGAGTTAGGCGAATTTGAAGACAAGGTTGTCAAAGCAAATATAGGTCGATTCGGCCCTTATGTACAACACGACGGTAAATTTGTATCGCTGAAAGAAGACGATCCAATGGAGATTGAACTCGAGAAAGCCATTGAACTAATTCAGGAAAAACGCGAGGAAGACAAGAAAAAACTGATCAAGACTTTTGATGAAAAAGAAGATATGCGTCTTCTCCATGGAAGATGGGGTCCCTATTTAAAGATCGGTAAGAAAAACTATAAGCTCCCCAAAGACGTTGAGCCTGAAGAGCTTTCTTATGAAGAATGTATCAAGATCTCCGAAAACCAACCGAAACGTACAGGGAAAAAGAAAACAACGCGAAAGAAAAAGACAAAGACAAAGACAAAAACAAAAAAATAATTGTTTGAGCCACTGCTAAAGCGCAACAATAGTTGCAGTTGTAGTGCTATTAAATAAGGTCGCATTATGAAAGACATTTCTTTGTTCTTCCACCCGATTGATGAACCACAATCCAATGACTCGCTTCAATTAGGGAATATCTTTGAGATTCACACTGCCTCAAGCTTTCCAGGTTTAGATAGTAAAGGAATAGCCCTCTATTACGTACCTGAGACACGCAATGCTGAAGATCAACAACCGCAGGATACATTTCGAAAGGAATTATACAGCATGTTTAAAGGTAGTTCCTGGAAAGGCAACTTATATGACTTGGGAATTATACAGCCCGGAGAAAACATCACTGACACCTATCATGCTATTAAATCTGTCAACGAAGAATTGATTAAAAACGACATCATTCCTTTGGTTATAGGTGGAAGTCAGGATCTAACCCATGCGTTATACGAAGCTTATGAGGGACTGGAGCAATTCGTCAATTTAACCACAATCGACCACCATCTCGATATGAACCCCGATCAGAAAGCCATTGATAGCAACAATTGGTTACAGCCGATACTACTCCAAAAACCTTGCTTTCTATTTAATTATGCCAACATAGGAATGCAACGTCACTATAACTCACCTAAGACGCTTGATTTGTTTGAAGAACTCTACTTCGATGTCCACGCGCTTGGAGAACTTAAAAGTGATTTAAAAATGGCAGAGCCAACCCTGCGCAATACGGATATTTTAAGTTTGGATGTATCAAGCATTTCTTCATCAGCCATGGACGGTCTGTACTATACAGAACCCAACGGGTTTAGTGCTTTGGAAATATGCAACCTCATGCGTTACGCAGGTATTAGCGATAAACTGACGAGTTTTGGCATTTTTAACTTATCACACAACGGTGCGTCCCCTGTTACCAATAAACTGATTGGGCAAATAATTTGGTACTTTATAGAGGGTTACGAACAGCGTAAAGGAGATTTCCCGATTGGCAGTAAAAAATCCTACAAAAAATATCGCGTACACCTGGATGAACTCGATGAAGAAATCGTTTTCAACAAAAGCAATAAATCGGGACGATGGTGGATGGAAGTACCCTACCCCGGGACAACAAACAGTCGCTTTTTGCGCCATCAAAGCGTACCCTGCACATACAACGATTATCAAGAAGCGATGCGAGGAGAAATTCCGGACTTGTGGTGGAAAACTTATCAGAAGTTCATCTAACCTGCAGAAAATAATACTTTTCAACAAGGCCCTGCTTTTTTGTTGAAAACACACATTTCACCAATAAATTGTTTCATTTTTTCATTTTTTTAACTAGTTTAGTCGCCTGATGATAGTCGATAATCCGGCATTTCATCCAAATGAATAATGAAATTAGTTGCATTTATGAAGAATTACTTACTGATTTTCAGCGCCTTATTGATTTGCTCAGCGACGACATATGCTCAGCAAAATAAATTATTGACGCATTTTATTTTTGATAAAATGAGTATTAATCCAGGTGCTACCGGAATGGGAATGAAAGCTCAAGCATGTGGAACTATGATTTATCGGAATCAATGGGATAAATTCAACGGGGCTCCAAATTCAGTTCTCGCTAACGCTGAAGCCAATTTATCGCAATATTTCCCGAGTGCGGCGGGCATATCATTTTACCACGATGCTATCGGATTTGCACGACAAAACAATGTGACTTTAAATTACTCTTACCATTTGCCTATGGAGACTGGTTCGCTTGGAATTGGCGTAGGTTTAGGTCTTGTAAGTTACGGCATGAGTCCGAATTGGGTGACTCCCGACAACAACATGCAAGATCAATCGCTTCCACAGGCGGTCAGTGAAACAAATTTCGACGCCAACTTCGGCGTATATTATCTTGATATGAGTGGTTGGTATGCCGGGTTGTCCACAACCCACCTTCCTGCCATGGAGCTCACGCAGCTCAATTTCAACACCGCTCGCCATTATTATGCGATGGGTGGGTATCGTATGGATAAAGCCTTTGAAATCGACGAATTAGATTTAGAAGGAAATTTATTAATGCGTACTGATCTCGTTGCATTCAGTGCAGACATTAATGTTCGCGCTATATGGAACAAAATGTTTTACGGAGGTTTGACTTTCCGACCTAACGATGCAGTTGGTATTATGGCGGGAATGAATTATAACGCATTTACGTTTGGTTACTCATACGATATTACAGCCAATCGCTTTTCTGATATATCGACAGGTTCGCACGAGTTGATGGTTCGCTATTGCTATCCATTACCTCCCATTCCTGTAACTAAAAGTAGAACACCAGTATATTTGTAAAAAAAATTGTAACCATAAGGGAGCGTTTTCCGTTATACTCATCCAAGAAGAATTGATCCTGTAGAATGTTGATGATGATTCGGAAAGAAAAAACGAGGTAGAATGAAGAAATTAGTAGTATTTAGTTTAATCGGGTTAATACTTGCATCTTGTAGTACAAGGTCAGGTCACTTAACAGGTGTGCTTGGACGTCAAGCTTACTATCCTGAAATACCATTAGGCATGGTATATATACCTTCTGGTTCATACACTATGGGCCAAAATGATCAGGATGTACCTTTCTTGCATCAAACCATCGCTAAGACGGTATCTGTACAGGCCTTTTATATGGATCAAACCGAAATTACAAATAACGAATACCGTCAATTTGTGAATTGGGTACGCGACTCAATTGCGCGTGAAAAGATCTTCATAGGTTTGGAGGAAGACGAAGAAGCAAGCCGTTACATCAATTACAAGGATGAATACTTTGATGAAGGTTTGCTCGAATGGGTCGAGTATGAGCCGAGTGATCGTTTTAGAAACCGCGAAGTGTTCTCACTAAACTGGGATCGTCAATTTTCTTATAGAGATCCTATGCTCGTTCCACTTTTAGCGGACATGTATTACCCGCAACCTCAACGTTTTTACGAACGCAAAGAAATTGATACGAGAAAATTGAAATTCCGCTATTATTGGATTGATCTCGTTGAAGCTGCACGTCGTGGAGAAGTACACATCAAGCCTGATGGTTACGATAATCAAGGGAATAAAATTAATCAGGATCACCGTGAACTCCGTACACCGGACCATCCATTTACTGAAGAACCGCAAGGTAAAGACATGGATATGGGTCGCGTAAACAAAATTGGTCAAAACAATGCTATTCGTGGTCATGAAAACCGTCAGCGTTTTATCATTGACGAGGTGATCAATGTATATCCAGATACATTATGCTGGGTGCGTGATTTCACTTATTCATTCCACGATCCTATGACCAATATGTATTTCTGGCACCCCGCTTATGACAACTACCCTGTTGTAGGTGTTACTTGGGTTCAGGCGAAAGCTTTCAATGTTTGGAGAACGCAATTACTCAACAGTTGGTTGCAGTCTATGGGTGAGCTTTATGTGAATGATTTTCGTTTGCCGAATGAGGCTGAATGGGAACGCGCAGCACGAGGTGATCTCGACCTTTCGCAGTACCCCTGGGGTGGTCCTTACATTCGAAATGCTGCGGGTTGTTTCTTAGGAAACTTTAAGCCTATGCGTGGACGCTATTTTGAAGACGGTGGATTCCAAACAGTAAAAGCATTTTCGTACAATCCAAACGGTTGGGGGCTTTACTGTATGGCTGGTAATGTTGCCGAGTGGACTGAAACAGCGTTTGATGAACAAATGTATGAACAGTCGCATGATTTGAATCCAGAATATCGTTATAACGCAATGGACTGGGATCCACCAGCGATGAAACGTAAAGTGATTCGAGGCGGATCGTGGAAAGATATTGGATATTATTTACAGACTTCTACGAGAACATACGAGTATCGCGACTCCGCTAAGTCTTATGTAGGGTTCAGAAGTGTTGCAACTCATCTCGGACGTGGTGGACGTGACTTCTCTTCGGAAGGAGGTGAAGAGTTGGATCAGGATCTTCAATTACGTTAGTAGCTTATTAAGCACGTTAAACAGTAAACAAAACAAATAGTATATAAATCGTTAAACCTTAAAAGTAGTAAACTATGAAACCAGGAAGTAAAAGTTGGAAAGCCTTTATGGCAAAGTTGTATGGATTTGGTGCAGCCATTGTAATCGTTGGAGCGATGTTTAAAATTATGCACTGGCCAGGAGCGGGAGCAATGCTCGTTGTAGGTTTGAGTACAGAAGCACTTATATTCGTCTTCTCTGCCTTTGAACCTATTCATGAAGATCCGAATTGGGAACTTGTTTATCCTGAACTCGCTTTGGGTCATGACGAAGATTTCGATCCGGAAGAACTTCAAGAAGGAAACCGTGGTGGCGGTAAATCCGGAGGTTCAGGTGTAACAGGTGAACTCGACCAAATGCTTGAAGAAGCTCAAATTGACAGCGCTCTTTTGGAGCGTCTTGGTGAAGGAATGAAAGCATTGGGTGACAATGCTAACCAATTGAAAGGAGTAACTTCAGCGGCGGCTGCTACAGATTCATACGTAGATAGTCTTCAAGCGGCATCTGATAAAGTTTCTCAGTTATCTGATTCTTATGAGAAGGCTTCTGTAGCTATTTCCGGAATGACTTCATCGCAAGAAGAAGGTCAATCCTTTGGAGAGCAAATGCAAAAAGTTTCGAAAAACCTTGCTGCGTTAAACAATGTTTACGAATTGCAATTGAAAGGTTCTTCTGCTCACCTGGAAGCAACAGAAAAATTCCAGGGTCAAGTTACAGATATGATGCAGAATCTATCGGACTCTGTTGAAGATACTAAGCTCTATAAAGAAAACATGTCTATGCTTACTAAGAATCTTACTGATCTTAATAATGTATATGGTAACATGTTGAAAGCCATGACTATTTCAAACGACAATGGTTAATCCATTGAAGATTGAAATAATCGAATTAGGTTTTATTATTAAACGCAAAATTTTAATTTAACATGGCAGGAGGAAAAGAAACCCCAAGACAAAAGATGATCGGGATGATGTATCTCGTACTGACTGCTCTTTTGGCATTGAACGTGTCTAAAGAAATTGTACGAGCCTTCGTTACGATCAACGATAAACTCGATTCCAGTGGCGAGATCATCTCGGAAGGTACTGGAAATACATACGACGAGTTCACCAAGAAAGAACTCGCTATTAAAACGAAGGGTGGTGATTTAGAAACAGTTCAATTTTGGAAAGATAGATCCGAAAAACTCAGCGATCGCACCAAACAAAGTATACACTTCATCTTAAGTGAAAACAATGAGATGATTAAGAAAGCTGAAGGTGGTAAAAGCTGGATTAAAGATAAAGACGAAGAAACAGGTCTAATTACTGAACTCGAGTCTTTTATGAAGATATCGGCAATGGATAACTACGATATTCCTACGAATCGTTATATCGGTGGTAATCCACAAAAGCCGAAAGAAAAAGGGATGTCTATTCTCGATTCAATTCACGCCTACCGCGATTATGTCATGAATCTCATGGCGAATTATGAGGCCAATGGTGAGAAGTATACTTTCGAGAAACCCGAGAGTATTGATCAATTGGATGAGGCGCTCAAGACTTGTAACAAAGAAGATACTGCGTTTTTCAAACAATTTTATCTTCAGTTGACAATTCCAGAAAAAATAAAGGTGAAGGATGCAGGACAAGAGAAGCCCATGCCTTGGCCTTCCGTAATGTTCGACCATGCACCAATTGTTGCGGCTGCAGCGATGCTTACTTCCATTAAGGTGGACTTAATAAATGCAGAGTCTGCGGCAGCTGAATTCATGTTGAGTAAGGTGGAGGCTCCTTCATTTAACTTTAACAAAATTGAGCCGTTGGCATTTGCCCGTACAGGGTACATCAACGCTGGTGACTCTCTCGATCTTAACGTTATGATTGCCGCATACGATTCAACCGAAGTCAGCAAGATTCGATACGGCATCAATGAGGATACAATCCCGGAAAATTGGAAGGAAACAGAAGGTGAAATCAACCTTCCCGGAAAAATTGCTGGTGATTACATCGTTAAAGGTCAAATTGGAGTTCGTGAAAAAGGTAAAATGACCTGGAAAGATTGGGACTTCAACTATACGGTTGGGGAACCTTCTGGAACTGTTTCACTCCCTGAAATGAACGTACTCTACAGAGGATATGATAACAAAGTGAAAGGTGCGGCATCTGGTTTTCCCGATTACCGATTATCACCGGGTAAGAACATCTCATCACTTAGTCAGGCTGGCGAATTTTATACCGCAAAGCCTGGTAGTGCACGAGAAGCTTCAATTAGCATAACTGGTGTGGCAGCTGATGGTAGTGATGCGAGCCTTGGAACCTTTGAATTCCGAGTGCAAGATCTACCAAAGCCATCAGTAAGTCTTGGTCGTATCTCTGATGGAGAGTCGGCAACTTCAGGACAATTGCGTGCATCACGAAGATTGTTTGCGGGTTATCCACCATCAATTCCACTGAAAGCTAATTTCTCTGTAGTTTCGTGGGAGATGACTGTATCCGGGGCACCTCGACCTGCAGAAGGTAGAGGGGCTAACCTCAACGCTGCTGCGCAACGTATGATTTCTGGAGCTGGATCCGGAGATATGATTACGATCGTAACAGAATACCGTGAACCAAGTGGACGTGTTAAACGTCAGAATGCTGTGTTCAAGGTAAAATAATTTAAAAGAAGAAGATCATGAAGAAACTAATTGCAAGTATGATGTTGTTTTCTGCTGTTGGGCTTTTTGCCCAACAACAGGAAATTAATGGAGGACCTGTTAACAGTCGAACTGAAACAGGTGTGATTGACGGTGTTTACTTGAAAACACATGTACCCACGAAACGACTCATGCCCTATGAACCGATTCGCGAGGCCGATGTAATTTGGAGTAAGCGTATCTGGCGAGCAATAGATCTTCGTGAAAAAATAAACCGTCCTTTGTACTATCCATTGGATGAATTTACAAATCCAGACCCCGAAACAGGTGAAGTAGAATGGGTGCGTCACGAAAACAGATGGAGTTTGTGGACGATTATACGTCAACACATTATCTCTGGAGATTTGACTCTATATTCAGATTACAATCCTGTTAGACCGCAAATCAAAGATGGTGACCAATTCAAATACCCTGTGTTACCTGAACCGGGTAAAGGTTATTTCACCGATTCTGTTTATCGGAAAGATTTGCTCTTTTACCTGGCCAAGTTAGGTCCTAAACCACTCGATCCTTATTTGAATCGTTTTGGACAGGACTCGATTGGTACCGACGGGAATCCAGTTTATCCTCCGCGGGATACATTTTGGTTTACATCTGAAGATATCATTCAATACCGTCTAAAGGAAGACTGGTTCTTCGATAAAGAACGTTCGGTGTTAGATGTACGCATACTCGGTCTCGCACCTGTCAAATATGCTACCGATAATAATGGAAACATCCAGGGAACGCGAACCATGTTTTGGTTGTATTTCCCAACGGATTGCCGTTATGTCTTTAACAACTATTTCGTGTATAACGAGGACAACGGATCTCGATGGATGAGTTTTGACGATCTCTTTATGAAAAGGCGATTCAGTTCGTTTATCTACAAACAGGAGAACGTATATGATCGAAAAATTGAAAAATATCAAGTCGGTGTAGATGCTTTACATGAGTCCCGAAAAATTACCGAAGAGATTCGTAATTTGGAGCATGACGTCTGGAGTTATTAAATCACTGCATAAGATTATATAGAAAGGCTGCTTTTACGAGCAGCCTTTTTTATTGTTGTCAAGTTGTGATCAAGATCATTCTTGTGTTGTAAATAGTGAACAGGTTAAAAAAGACTGCTTCAAATCGATTTATACTATGATGTGATTCTCTCCCACTCTAGTCATTTAAGAAAGATTATAAGTGCTACAAAACACTATCCATTCATCTAAATTTAATGGTAACAAATAATTCTACGCCAGGCATTCATCTTTTTATCAATTTAATATTTGCTGTATTCATTTATCAGCTATACCTACCGAGGGCAAATGGACAGTCAAATTACTCCAATGAAACTATTAAATGCATATCTGCAACTTTCCCTACAAGAAGAAAGGAATAGTATAATGTTTCTTTTTATATTAACTTAAAAGGCATAGATGTGTCGGTTAAATGGTTGATTATTTAATATTTATATAAACGTATAGGATAAAAATATAATTTCTATGGGTTTAACCACAGTAGACGCAAAGCGATGCACTGAGCCAAATCGAAGTGAAAGCGTGATGATCGCGTAATCGCGTAGGTTTCCATAGTTCACTTCACAGTTAAATTTATGCTGTAAGAGGAGGAACCGGACAAGAAGGAGAAAACGATCAGTAATCAAAAAGCGGTGATGTATTGTACAAGTAAGATTAGCCTAAGGAAACAAACGGGTGAGCATAAACTATTATCACTAATTCTTGTAAATCATGTATATGCGTTGGGTTGCCCCAAGCGGGCATTCATTCATGGTTAAGGAAAGTATGGCTGATCATCGCATCAAGTACATCTTTCCCCAGTTCTTTTTAAAGTGTTGATCAGCACCAGAAGATCGGTGTTTAATGGATTCGCCTTCGATCTGTGCCTTAACGCGGTACAAATAGACACCATTGGCCAGTGGATCGCCAAATTCATCGCGACCGTCCCAGGCGTAACTCGTAATATTTCGACCAATTCGAATGGGACCCAGCTCATCTTCAGTTATTTCCCGAACAATTTTCCCCGATACGGTCATGATTTGAATGATCATCTCGTCGGGCACTTTACTTCCCGTTAACGTAAATACAAAGCGCGTGCTCGTTGAAAATGGATTGGGGTAATTCATTATGTGAGTGATCGTCGATTCATGGATAACTTCAAATTCCACTTGATACTCTAAATCACCCGATAAATTGCCTGCATTATCCGACCCCTGAACAAATAACTTATAGGTGCCAGACGCTTCGAAATTGGCATTATAAAGAATCTTGAACCGTAAATTATCTTCATCTGCTGGAATCCACTGCATGATCTGATTGCCTTGACCGTCAATAAATGGTATGCGGCGCTGTTCACCATTCGGCGGCGTTAAGAAAACACCAAAATTACTCGTGTCTGCGTCCTCATTCATCACTAAAAAGGGATTATCATCCTCCAATGCTATTACCACCTCAGACCGTGGACTCACAATGTCACCATTAAGGATATGCGTTCCATCGAAAGTAACATCAAGTATGGGATTTACATCATCTTCACTTAACGTAAAAGGAAGCTGTAACAGGTTATTAAAGTGCGCCAATTCAGGTTGATCTTTAAATTGATTTTGCGACCCGTTCACATAAGGATTTACCTCCATCCAAAGCGTATTCTTACCAGCCATTCCAACCGTCGAAAAGCGTACAGTATCGCGCAACACTTCTCCTGATTTCAATGAATCCTGTCTATCGTATGGAATGGGATGTATATTCTGATCTTCATCAGAAACCCAATAATGAACCAACATGGAGTCCATGTCCAGATCGCTGATATTTCTGACATCAATAGCAAAAGCCTTTTCAACGCCCTCCTGCAACGAATCGGTATCTTCAGGTAGCATCACATAACCATTCGTTCCGTCAATTGCAGCCTCTGGTAGCGTTTGATACAACACATGCCAACGATCAATTTGCGCTGGAGTAAAATCCGTAGAATCAACATAATTTGCTTCCAGCCGAAGATAAGGGTATTGATTGGCAGGAAATATGGTATTCAGATTCAAAATGGAATCATTCATTGTAAACAGCGTGTCCACGGTGTTGATTATATTTTGCTGGGCATCTAATCCGTGTATCAGTAATTGGGTAGAATCCATACTGGAAACCTCATCAGGCGACTGCTTCCAGAACAGTGTCTCCCATTCTGCAGCAGGACCGATAATTGTTGAGCGTTCTACACCAAAATTAGCGACACCGCTCATTGTTTCCGTAAAAGTCAAAAACTCGCCTGGGTTCTGAGCAAAAACTTCCTGTGTCGTAGAAGGATCTCCTTTTCTCGTAAAAAATATAAACGCACGATCATCCTGAGTAGTCGTCATGTTTGTGGACCCCAGGCTTTGCATCGTGGTAAAGAGAGCTGGATATTCGCTCTGCCAATTACTGAACATGCCTTTATTAGCTCCGTAGACCAAAATATAGTGACCATTCGGTATTTCGTTAAGCAACATGTTTTCAAAAGCTTGAAGCTGAGCAGCTGTATTTTGTCGAAAAATAAAATAATACTCCACGCGATTTCGACAAGCCCCGTTATTATTCACATTTCCAAATTGATGGTCGGCATTCGCACCATTGTAATATGTACCCCAGGGATCCATTGTAGAAGGATCAATTACAGCCACATGAAGTGAAGGAGCTGTGGAACACAAGTTATATTCGGCCATCTGACCATTAATGCTCCATTTCGTGTCATTATACTGTTGATTATTCGAGGCATTATCGTAAACCTGACACTCTAAACTCGCCTGAAGCGGAGTAAACGATCGTTTTCTTGTTGATCGCTCGTATTGGATTCCAGAAAAAGAGCCATTTTTAAATTGAAAAAAGTGATCTTGCCCCCACCCTTTCTTACCTGAAATATATTGGAAAGAATATTCATTCCAATTGAGAACTGAAGAATCTATTGCTACGCGCCAGAAACAAACGGTACTATCGGTTAAATTTAGAGGCGCTGACGTTCCGTTGCTGGAACTTGTCCACTCATCGGGGAATACCTCATATACTCCGCCCGTTCCTGATTTTATAGCATAACGATGAAAAGGGCTATCAAACGTATCTGTTGTATCTAATTCGAATCGATACGTATTAAAGCTCGCTGTCGGATTAATTGTAGACGCCTTGACAACAACGGAGTCATCAGGCACTACTGCATAATTATCGGGTAATACCGGTAAAATCCCATCGATATCCACAAAGAAATTGGTCGTAATCTCGTTATTTCCGAAGTCATCATATAATTCAGGAACAAAAGAAGGTAAATCCGCAGCAATTCGAAATTGATTCATACCCGTCCCTATATCCGCTTGAACCGGCATCGTGAAGGAAAAAGTATCCTTATAGTGCAAACCATTAATCGACTGTTGATATATAGAATCAAAACTTGCATTGGGGAAGTTTCGTTCGACGACGAGCGAGAACGTATCCGTAATACTCTTGCCTAGATTTGTGAGCACTACATTCACCGACAATGAGTCCGTTTCCAGATTAATATCCTGCGGTTCAAAGTAGACATCCTGTTGAGTGAGGTCTATTTCTGGCTGTCCGTGCCAATTTAATCTCAGCGCGGGATCACCGTGCAACGTCATCTGAGTTACGGTAGCTTCCATGAGAAAATTTGAATTAATACTTTCAACCTCCGCAATGGTATTTTGAACCTGATCTCCCATGGTAGCTCCATAATCTTCCGGACTCATTTGCTGATACAATTCGTTCGAATATTGATTAAGGTAAGAGGCAAAACCCAGCTTGACAGACGAAATAAATCCAATAGCCCCGAGATTTTCAATCAGCACAAAATCTTCTGAAGTAGAAACATTATTCGATTTGAAAATATCCCCCGTGTAACAACCATTGCCGATAACCATCGGGTATTTACCGCCGTTATTCCAATTGGCAGGTTCATCGATGCTCTGGTCAAAACCGTTGGCTGTAGCATGTCCGAAAAATGTCATGAGAGACACTCCATTCTCAAGATACTCATTGACCTCTGTGGTCAAAACTGGATTAAAGGGATTCGAAGTTTGTTTAAAATAGGATGCAACATATCCCCCAAAGTCCTCCTGTTCAATCAGCCCTTTCATTGTATTCAGGTAATTTCTAAACAACGCTTGCTCCGAAGCATTAATTCCACCACCAAAATGCAATACTTGTTTTTGCCATTCCTTATTTGGTTTATTGTAGACATCATTTTGATTTTGAGCAGATTCATAGGATTTCATTTTTTCGAGGTAAAGACGCAGTTCCTGATTATTGTTAGCCGCAATCCGACCTGTTGGTATGGCCGGTCGCCAACTGTTGGGTGTACCGTCCCATTTCCCTGTGATGCAAACATCTCCCGATGGATAACCATAACTTGGCACCAGGTTACGAGCTGCAACAGAAGGGTTTTTACGAGGGCTTCCACCACTATTGTTGTTCGGATCACTCGCCTCTGTAATTCCTTTTCCTGCCAGAAAGAGCGCGCGTGGTTTTGCCGTACTCATGTTGTATATGTATCGCGCCAACCGCCGAATCCCGAGAATATGTTTAGGTACACCACCTCCAAACTGCATCCAGAGATCACCTATTTCACACATGACTACGTTATAATTACCTCCTTGCACTGAAGATCGATAACTGGCATACTCCGACGCACTGGTAATCATGGATTCATTATAGATCAAGATATAAGCTTCTTCTAAATTTTCCGTAGAATAGTCGATAAATTTACCGTTACCATTGACTGGAGATAAAGAAGTGATTTGAGCGATCTCAGATGCACTCTGACCAAACAGGTTTTGACGATTTGACACAATCGAATTAGGTATCAATCCTTGCCATAGTCCACCACTATTAACAAATGGTATTTTCCGGGGTACATCTCCTCCTGTTGCATAGAACGATGGAGAAGATAAGTTGGCATTCTGAAAGTCGACCCGAATTTTGGCTTGTCCTGAATTGTTCTCGAGCTGTACATCAATCGTTGATGCATTGTCCATATCAGGTGTGCGCGGGTATTCTAACGAAAGGTAATTCACTGACTGAAAGTCCGTCGCCGCACCTTGATCTCCTACAATTTTGAAATAAACATTTGTCGTACCATCATTGATTTCGGCGGTAGAAACCGATTCATTCACTATCGTTTGGCGATAGCCCGTAAAAATTTCGTCGTGTAGTACCAAATTGCTGGAACCGATTTCCCATACTAAGTGGTGATTGCCTTGCCCCGTATAATTCGCGTTAGAATTGGCATTCGATTTGGCGTGAAATTGAACAGGGGGGGCTCCCGGAACATCATAGAGGGATGGGGTTTGCATCGTAATCGTCTTGGTATAATTCGAGGCTCCGTTATAATTTGGACTCCCCCAACCTTCACCTGGCGAATAATACGATGAATATGATTTATTCTGTGAAAATCCACCGTAATAATAACTGTTGTAATCAACCTTTGATGTTTGCCATACATAATCATCCGGCGTAAAAACGGAAAAATTAGTCGCCGTTTCCTCTACGAAACGCTCTGTTGGACCCGACGTCCATGTCAAGAAATAATAAAGCGTATCATTGTAAAGCGAATAAGCAGGATTGCCAATTTCATCGGGATTGTCGTAAAGCAAAGAATCGAGCCAACCATCATTTCCCTCTGCAAGAAACTCAATATAATCACCACTATCAAAACTACCATCACCACCATCCTCCACATAGAGCGGGACCTCCTCTTCTTTTCCAAAAACCTGATATTGATTTGGCTGAACACTTGAAACAGGAACCCCAGCCTGTTGAAGCGTTGCATGAGATATACGGTAGATCCCTTTTTCGCTGACGCCAAACTTGTAATAGGACTGATTGTAATCGACCCACTCATTTCCATAGGGCTGAGCCCACATCGAAATGACCACACCCAAACAAAAAACAGAGGAGAGGAGTCGCATCATGATTTACTAATCGTCATTCAATCCAAATTTAAGGGAAATAACGTGAGAAAACAACGCTTCGGACTGATTTCCAATATTTGTAAAGGCGTAATCAAGCGTTACTCCTTTAAAAGTGACGCCTACCCCAACATTGGGTTGAAATACCATATCCTCAGAATCGTCAAAATTTTTGACGTACTGAAAATTGTTGACACCTGTGCGCACTTCAACGATATCCCTCCATCCAATAGAAATACCCATCAGTGGATCAATACTGATAAAGTTTGTTTGAACCACTGTATTTCTACGACCATCTGTGGTAATTACGGCGTTAACTTCAGGAGTAACGTAGATATCGTGCCAACCTGTATTTATTTTCCGTTGTGCCGCCAAAATCAATCGCGGAAGGGTTAATTCCAAACCATTCTCCGGAATCTCATTGCCGGTTTCTAAAAAAACTTCCTTCATTTCGCTGTCGAGGGAATAGATCCAGGCATTAAATGTAGATGTTACGTCGCGAGCCATAAGTCCAAACCTCCAATTGTCATCGGGCTGATATTGTGCTCCGGCATCAATTCCAAACCCCCAGCTTCTGGCAAAATCACCGGCGCGACGATGAATAATTTTTACGGTTCCCCCAACGCTCAACCCTTCAATCGGAAGTTCACGACCATAAGAAAATAAAAAGCCATAATCAGCGGCCGTAAAAAGGGTAATACGATCGTAATCGATGTTTCCTTCATTGTTAATCAATTGTGTTGTGTTGGGTATATCATCTACTCCAAACCGAATTGCTGCAAAGCCTACCGAACTCTTTTCATCAATGCTGTGTGCGAGTCCGAGATAATCATACTTCGCAATACCCGCAAAATATTCTGAGTGCATCAGACCGACATCCAGTTTATTTTTTACGTTTGTGAGTCCTGCGGGGTTCCAATACGTAGATGTCACATCATTCACTCCAGCCACCATAGCATTACCCAGACCAAGCGACTGCGCCCCTACTCCTATCTGCAAAAACTCATTGGAATATTTGGGAGCCACAGTGCCATCACCCTGCCCTAAAATATATAGTGGCGTGACAACAACTAGTGTCATTAAATATTTGGAAACTCGTTTAAACATCTACTCTCAAAAACTGTAAAATTGCAGAAAAATTGTACAAATTAAAAATTATTATGAATTCAATCCTGATGATTAATTATAGCTAAGGAAAAGCATAGAATAAAAATTATACTACATTTGTCGAAAAAGCAACTAGTTTAACCAATATCCTTATTGCTTAAACAATTTATGGTAAACCAAACAATTAACATCATGAAAAAATCTATTTATCTATCAATCATTGCAGCTTTTTCTGCACTCCTGCTATCCTCTAATGCAATGAGCCAAGCTGCACGCGAAGGCAACTTTATTATCGATCCTTATTATGGAGAACCAAATTTTGGAA
>CAYFTH010000016.1:0-38234 GCA_964346075.1 uncultured Fluviicola sp.
ACTTCAAAGGATTGAAAAAAATATCAAAACATCAGCAGACGATCTATTTTGAGTACGTGAACGATTTAGTATTGCACTTTCCAACCAATTTAATCCCCGACGAAGAATGGGGTGATTTTGTAGCTTCACTGCAAGACTATGTTCCTCCAGACCGTATTTACTACAGTGGATTTTGAGGCCGCTTTAAGCGCTAATAATAGGAGTTCTAAAAAATAATTAAAGAGGTGTGCTGTAACAAATGTTGGTTCTCATTGAAACTCCATTAAATCTTATGAAAAGCCAACTGCCAATTATTCAACAGCGTACCTCCCCGATTCCAAAAAACGGATTGTCGGTAAAGTTTTGGAGGTATTAAACAAATCAAATCCTTTCTTCAAATCTGACCAAAGATGAATGTATTCAGTATTACTTTTAAATTCATGTTTCAATATACGCCATTTTGCATCTGTTAGTCGCGCAGGAAAGAGGGTAACGGGAATGGTTTGTTGTCCATTGTTCTTGGCCTCCACACAATACACATAGAGTTCTTTGATCCATTCATCCGTAAGTGGAATACAGCCAATGGTGACACAATCGCCATGGATAAAAATGGCTCCACCCAAATTATGTTGAACTCCCAAAGTACGATCGGAGCAATTGGGATAATTGATCCCCATAGATAAATAATAATTACTGCTCGGGTTGAAGCGATTGATGTGATAATATCCTTCTGGTATTTGGCGGTCGCCTTGTTCTCTTTTGGGCCCTAGCGCACCTGAAGTTGCACATACCGTATATGTTTTCAATTTTTGAAATGCACCTGAAGATTGTTCGCGCCCCCATAATTCCAACTCCTTTTCGTATTTGAAAATGCGCAAGTACACCTCGAGCTGATCAATTTCAATACCCACTAATTTTAAATCCCGTTTTATTTGATCATAATTTTCCGAATAAGCCGTTCGCACGCGAGGGTAACGCTTTTGATCAGCTTTAAAGTCACTTTGCCCATTCGAGAAATTCGCCAAAAACACTAAAGCAACCAAAAAAATAACGTGCGATAAAAAGCTCTTTTTCATACTCCTATAAGTTTTTTTGAGAAAAAAGTTACAACTAATTATGGATTTTTAGTCATTCCCTCATCTCAATAGTGAACCAAAACAATAGAATTATGAAAACACTTTTAACATTAATGATGGCAATCAGTACAGGACTACTTTTAGCACAAGGTAATTTTGGAGCGATACAAGGTAAAGTTTTTGAAAAATCATCCGGGGAAAAGCCTGCCGCATTTGCCACCGTATGGGTTGAGCGCGGTACTACAAAATTCGGGACAGAAGTAGATAAAAACGGTCGGTTTAAAATCAATTCGGTACCTACAGGGAATTACGCGCTCAATATACGATATTTCGGAGATACATTAGACCGCGAGATCATTGCACACGTTAAAACGGACGGAATAGCCAACGTGGGAAGAATCAACATTCTTGAGAACATCCAAATGGAGGTTGAAATTGACATTGTTGCAGACCTTCGAGGTCCACTCATTGAGTTTGGAGATGGTGGCGGTATTACACGTATCGACTCAAAGGACATCATGCTGAGTCCTGTTCGGAACAGTCCGAAACAACTCATCGTTAGTCGCAACTCGGATATCAAACTTGATGCCGACGGTAATATGATGATCCGGGGAGCACGTGCGAATGACCTTGTTCACTTTATAGATGGTGTTAAAACTGGTGCTGTACAGCCCATACCCAGCGTAGCTATCGGTGGTATAACAGTATACAGTAGTGCAATTCCAGCGAAATATGGCGACACCACTGGCGGTGTCATTATTATGGAAACCAAAAGCTACTATGACCTGTGGAGAGCTTGGAAAATCAGAACAACGGCGGTAGACTAAAAAAACTAATGTCTTCTTTTGTTGAGCTCATCTTTTAGACAAAAACCACTCTTCTACTGATTTGTGTCACGGTTTTTAATCAAAAACACGCGCCACAAAACTTAACACCAAAAAACCATAGCAGCGGACTGAAGTCCACTGCTATGGTTAATCGTTTTTTAAGCATTATCCTTTAACAGTTTTGCAAATGGGCATATACGGCTGCCACGTATGAACGTTTGCCTATTGGGCTTGTTTGCTATTAACAGTCGCTTTTAGTCTACAAATGTTTCTCTTATAACTTGTTTACAAAAAACAATTTCATTGTCCGTGAGTGAACCTAACTTTTTGATGACTCTAATTTTATCTATGGTCCGAATTTGATCGATTACCACCCAACCAACTTGTTTATTATGTAAAACTTTTACTCGAGTTGGATACTTCCTGTTTTTAGTGGTCATTGGTGCAATTGTAATCGTTCTCAAATTATCGTTTATCTCATTAGGAGAAATTATTAAGCACGGTCTTGTTTTTTTTATCTCACTACCTAGTGTGGGATCAAGATTGACCAAAACGATATCGTATTGTTCTAATTCCACTCGTCGAAGTTTTCATCGTCAAAAACATCATCAAAAAAAAGTTGGTCGTCCCCTTCTTTATTCATCTTTTTAAAAGCCTTGTCCCAACCCTCTCTTGGTTTACCAATGGGCTTTAAAATGATTTGTCCTTTTTCCAATATGAGTTCTACTTTATCAGAAATATTATATTTTTCTAAAATGGTTTTGGGTATTCGTAAACCTTTTGAGTTCCCTATTTTTATTATTGAAATTTCCATAACCTGCTTTTCGTACATACAAAGTTATTACATCTTGATATGTAAAACAAGTTTTTTTATTTGTGTCACGGTTTTTAATCAAAAGCACGCGCCACAAGGGTTCGTTTTAATACCTAATCCCGCGGAATGAAGTCCGCTGCAATCGATGAACGCATTTCCATAATTTTTCTCTGAAACTTATTTACACAAACCTTTAGCGCGTCTTCCGCTTTTTATCTTTCTTCCTTCTTTCTTCCAACCACTTAGGCAAGGGGCGTTGATTTGCACTTGACGCTTTTTTATTATTGCTTTTTTGATGAGCGCGGTGTGCCTTCTTTTTGCCCGATTTTCCGATCAATTTCTCGATCAATTCAGGTCTGTCTGCTTTCATCAACTTATTGCGGATCCAATTGTGGTTTTCTTTCTTGTACCAAAAGAAAAATTTGTGCTGACCTTGTTTCTCCTCCCTTGTACGAGCAGTATAAACGGGGCGCAACGTATAAGGATGAACGCCTGCATAATAAATCACCGTAGCGACTGTCATTGGTGTTGGCGTAAAGTCTTGCACCTGCTCCAGCTGGAAACCCATATCTTTAGTTTCAGCCGCGAGATTAGCCATATCCTGTTCTTCACAGCCGGGGTGCGACGAAATAAAATATGGAATCAACTGCTGTTTTAAGCCGTGCTTATCCTGAATCTTGTCGTACTTCTCCTTAAATCGATGAAAGTATTTAAACGAGGGCTTACGCATCACTCGTAACGTGGCATCACTGGTGTGTTCTGGCGCAACTTTTAATCGTCCACTCACATGACGTGTCACCACTTGTTCGATATACTCATCGTGGTTGTTATCCTCATTATTCTTGGTAATATCATCCACCAACAAGTCGTAGCGGATACCACTTCCCACAAATGCCTTTTTCACTTTTGGATGCTCATCAATTTCGCGATAAAGGTCAGTCATGTCGCTGTGATTCGTATCCAGGTTACTGCAAACCACGGGGTGAATACAGCTTGGACTAGAACATTTCTCACAGATTGATTCGTCGATTCCTTTTAGTTTATACATGTTTGCCGAAGGACCTCCAATGTCGGAAATATAACCACGGAAATTCTCATCAGAAGTAACTTGTTCCACCTCTTTCATGATAGACTCTTTACTGCGCGAAGCAATAAATTTTCCTTGATGTGCTGAAATCGTACAGAAACTGCACCCTCCAAAACATCCTCTGTGCGTATTCACCGAAAAGCGGATCATTTCAAATGCAGGAATCTGTCCTCTTTTCTTGTATTTCGGATGCGGCATCCTTGTATATGGAAGATCAAAAGACTGATCGATCTCTTTTTCCTTCATTGTCTTATACGGAGGGTTGATCACTAAACGTTGATCTCCCACATCTTGAACGATACGATTTGCATTCAGCTTATTTGATTCTACCTCAACTACTTTAAAGTTTGCAGCATATTTTAATTTATCCTCTAAACAGTCTTCGTGAGATGATAATTCAACCGTTTCCCAATTTTTATTCTTAGGTAACTCCTCTTCTTTTGGTTGCAAAAATGCGGTTTGGTTCAATGTTCGCAACGATTCAAAAGGCACTCCTTTTTTTACTAATTTCAAAAAATCACGCAGCGGTTGATCACCCATTCCGTATACGAGCATATCTGCTCCTGAATCAGCCAAAATACTTGGCATCAACTTATCGGCCCAATAATCGTAGTGGGTAACCCGACGCAAAGAAGCTTCAATTCCTCCGATCAAAACAGGAACATCAGGATACAGCTCTTTAAGGATTTTAGTATAAACCGTTGTCGCATAATCTGGTCTAAACCCTGACTCACCTCCAGCCGTATACGCATCGGTAGAACGCAATCTTCTATTGGCCGTGTAATGATTCACCATAGAATCCATACACCCGGCAGTTACCCCAAAAAAGTACTTCGGTTTACCAAATTTCTTGAAGTCTCGAAGATCATCCTGCCAATTGGGTTGAGCGACTATAGCGACTCTAAATCCTTCATCCTCCATGATCCTACCGATCACAGCGGTTCCAAATGAAGGGTGATCAATATATGAGTCACCAGAGATCAACACCACATCAATCTCTTCCCATCCTCTCTTCTTCACCTCTTTCATTGTCAGCGGTAACCAGTCTTCTATCGGGCGCATTTCCATGATGCAAATGTAAGACTTGGAATCGAGGTTACCAATTTCGGGGGGCAGCTATAAAAATAATTATAACTAAATAAAACAAATGATAATACATCTAATAGGAAGCTAAATACCAGACTTTTAACAAATAGAGTTAGCTACTTGATTTTACCGCCCCTAACGGGAGGGAGGCTTTTACGTAGTCTTAGAACCGACTGAAAGGAGATCGTCGCAGTTAATTGACCTTAAATTATATTCTCAGATTGACTACTGCTAGCTCTAATTTTGTAGATTTACTCTTTAGAATATTCTTATATGGAAATCACATTTGCAGGAGCAGCAGGAACGGTAACTGGAAGCAAGCACATTATCACCTTATGGGATAACAAGCGAGTTATGCTGGACTGTGGAATGTATCAGGGGCTTGGGAAAGATACCTTCAAGTTCAACAACGAAGATTTTGCCGATCCTGGAGGAATCGATGCGATCATTCTATCACACGCGCATATTGATCATTCAGGATTGATTCCAAAGTTTGTAAAAGATGGGTTTGAGGGAAAAGTTTACTCTACAGAAGCGACTTATGCTCTTTGTGAAATCATGTTGAGAGATAGTGCCTATATTCAAGAGGCTGATGTGCATTACTCCAATAAGCGTCATAAAAGAGAAGGTAGAGACGCTTTTGAGCCGCTTTATACTTCCGAGCACGCAGAAAAAGCATTGGAGCAATTTGTTGTTGTAAAGGAACATGAGAAAACCAAGGTGGTCGATGGTATTGAGATCACGTTTATCCCAAACGGGCATATTTTAGGTAGTGCAGCCGTTTATTTGAATATTGACGAACTTAGTGAACAGCACACATTGCTTTATACTGCGGATATAGGAAGGTATAACACATCTTTAATCAAAGATCCTGAGCCCGTTCCTCAAGCAGACTACGTGATTTGTGAGTCGACCTATGGAGATCGTTTGCACGATTATGCTGTGGATGCCGAACAGATGGTACTCAACTCCATTTTACACACGATTAAAAAAAAGAAGGGGAAATTAATCATACCGGCATTTAGTGTGGGCAGAACACAGGAGTTGGTTTTTGCGCTCAACAAACTCGATTTACACGGTTTACTTCCTGACATTAAAATTTTCGTAGATAGTCCACTTGCCACAGATGCTACGGACATCACAAAAAAGTTTGCTCACCTTTTGAATAAAGAGGTACAGCGATTTTGTAAGTCCAGAAATGATCCCTTCGGCTTTCAAAAACTTCATTATGTCAAAAATCAAAAAGAATCGAAGCGTATCAATGCTTCTGAACAACCTTGCGTGATCATTTCTGCTTCTGGAATGGCCGATGCGGGACGGGTAAAACACCACATTTATCACGCTATTGAAAACGCTAAAAACACCCTGCTTTTCGTGGGGTACGCCGAACCTAACTCACTGGCGGGAAGATTACAAAACGGTGATCAAAAAGTTACCATTTTTGGGGATCAAATGCAGGTCAATGCCGAAACGAAATATATCAAATCATTGAGTGCCCATGGTGATTATAAGGAAATAATTCGTTATCTTTCTTCAATGAATCCTGGAAGAATAAAAAAATTATTTTTAGTGCATGGAGAAGAAAGCGTGCGACAAACTTTTAAAGAAAAATTGAAAGATGCTGGTCACCATTCTATTCATACGCCAACTAAAAATGAAACGTTCAAAACGTAATGAATTTTAAAATAAATAGCTTCATTGTGATGGCGTTCTCACTCCTTTTGGGTGCTGGTTGCAATGAAGAATCTGCGCCCAAAGTCACCAAAAAACGTATTCCAGCCGCCAAGGAACAAATTATACGCTGGAGTCATTTCAACACGAGAGGATTTTATAATGTCAGTTTTCCGCGATGGTTTAATGCACAATTGATCAAAGAAAACAACATTAAACATATACAATTAACAAAAAAAACCGCCCAACCGGATGGCGATAAAACCATATTCCTCGACACCTTCCCTGATCATCAGTGGGATTTTTATTTCAAAAAAACAGGAGTGGCTAAAAAGGTAACATTTAAAGAATATGTTCAGTCCCAGGTGATTGCCGAGCACAGCTTTTCTTATTCTTCATCGCCGGATGAATACGGCTATTCTGCACCGAACTACAACGCTTCGTACGCCTTCGAGAAAAACGATAATAGTATTGAACAATTAATTAATAAATTCGAAGAATTTCAGGCCTTTACCCGCCTGGAGCTTCTGGAGGCAGACAGCACAAGACGCGTTTACAAGAACACATCTGCATTTAGAGAAGAAAAGCATGTTTTTATTCAGGACACAAGTAATTGGAATGTTCGCCATATTGATCTCACGTATCAAGCCTCGGGACAACATTTTTTCTATTACGGATCACCTCTGCGTTTTACCTCAAGTTTTCAGCTGGAAAATTTAGTGGAGAAAACCAACCGCGAAGTACGCACCTATCATTCAACTGGAGTTATAGACGAACAACGCTTCTATGCGAATGGATTTTATAGAAAGCGCGTTTATGATTATGATTCACTCGGAAATTGTATAGGCTATTCCGATAAATTGATTACAACCGCCGAAACACCCATCTTTTCTGAACACACAGAAATTGTCTACGATGAAAGTTTACCGCAGTCAATCATTACTTATGCTGCTGAGGACACGAGTTTGAATACGCCACGTCGGCAATTAAATATTAAATATTTCAAATTTCCGCAACAGTGACAAAGCTGCGCTTTTTAATAGCTTTTATTGCTCCATTGATTTTAGGGCTATCGATTACGATTACAGCATATTATGGAGGCGACTTTTCAAATTTACCCGGCGACTTAGGCGATACGCGATTTAATCTGTTTATCCTGGAGCATTGCTTTCAATATTTTACCGGAAGCGTAAATGAGTTCTGGAATGCAGGATTTATGTATCCAGAAGCAGAGGTTATTTCACTGTCAGACAACTTATTAGGGAGTGCTCCTATTTATGCATTGTTTCGGCTTTTGGGTTGCGATATTTTTACCGCTTTTCAAGGATGGGCAATCACCTTGGCACTGTTGAATTACATCGCTGCTTTTCTACTCATTCAATACCTTTCTAAAAAGACCTGGTTTGCAGGTATCGCAGCATTTATCTTTGCGTTTTCTATAGGTCTTGCTGCACAAATGAATCACGCTCAAACCTTTCCTCGTTTTGCGATACCTCTCGTTTTTTTATTCCTCCTTTTATGGAAAGATCGGTTGAACTGGAAATGGTTTTTCCTGGCTGCCCTCAGTTTGACTTATACTTTTTACTGTGGCATTTACCTCGGTTTTACAGCATTTGTTCCTTTTGCCATCATTTTCGTTTTCACCGTCATTCAAAACCGAAAAAAGCTTTATTTATCAATTTTGAAATGGCGTATCGCAGTAGGTTATGGCTTGAGCGTTGTCCTGTCCAGCGCTTTCCTGTACAAACTCTTTGCTCCTTATATGCGAAGAGCTCAATCTACAACCTTACACAGTTATAGTCAGATCAAAGAAAGCATCCCCAATCCGTTGAGCTACATATCGGCACACCCAGGTACGCTCGTTCATACTTCAATCGAAAACCTCATCGGTGAAAACCAAACGAGTTACTGGGATCACTGGCTGTTTCCAGGATGGTTCGGAATTATAGGAATATTGATGATGTTCACGGTCTTTTGGAGAAAAAAGATGAAATTAATTCCTTTTTTTAAACCGCAAACCACGCTTTTATTGATGGCTGGTGCAATCACATTCTTGGTGTTTTTGCGCATAGGGGACTATTCACTTTACTATTTCTTACAATTGTTACCGGGTTACGGAGCCATGCGTTCCATGACAAGAATCATTAATATCGAATTACTATTCTTCGGAATTGGCGCTGCAATGGCATTATCACTGGCAACATCTCGTATAAAAAAGCAGCGTTATCTCGTTTTTTTAATAGTCTTACCACTCCTCTACCTGGACAATTATATAGCACCAACGCATACCAACACAACGCCAAAAAAAATGATGCAGAAACGCCATAAGCAACTCATCGAGAAAATGGACCACATCCCAAAAGGAAGCGTGGTTGCTTATGAACCCGATTTGGAGCAATTAAATCATCCCATTGACTATTACCAATTAGATGCCATGCTCGCTGCTCAAGCACTCGGATTACAGAGCATCAACGGTTATTCTGCACGTGCCGCCTATCGCTTTGGTCGCTATTGGGCAAAACCCAACCCTAAGAATCGCCAGTACTGGCTAGAACGATTTGAGGCTCACCTCAATGAAAAAATCTACGTCATTCATTAGAGGTCTAAGTAACCCTATAAAAACTACAAGAAAGTCTGAAACGACCTTTTTTCATAACTACATCGTATTTCATTTTACGATTTGCCCTTCTAGGGAACAAAACGCCGCGAACACTTTCATAATTAATCGAATTCCTCTATCTTGTCAGCGATCAAAAATCAAAGATTATGAGCGAAGGTAAAGTACTCGATTTTATTGACGATGTATTAAAAAATATGCCATTGGATTGGTTAAAGCTTACAACACACCGTCTGGATATTTATAATGAAAGTTTGGCGAAAACGGAATTTCTGGAAAAGTTTGAGTCTTTGTTTAAATCTGATAACACGAACTCCTCTGCACTCAGTGAGCTTCCAACAGCCTTTGATTATATTCGTTTAGGTCATCCTTTATCATCTGTATTGGAATGGACGATTGCACAGATGAATGACCTCCAACCCGAAAATGTTATTAGTTTTTCGTCTCGGACGATGCCAGTTTTAGCAGTGCTCCGAAAAAATTTATTTGACCAAAAGAACACGCAAATTCTTTATACAGGCCAACTACCTGATGCGTTTGATGCAGATGCATTAAAAAGCGTTTACGGTTACAATTTCGAATTAAAGAAAGTGGATGATGCCAATGCTGCAGGTGCATTTGATGGCAGCACGGTCTTTATTACACAAGACGGCGAATTGAACACGCTTGAACACATCGCAAATATTGACTTTTTTGTCAATATTAATGATGATTTGGGAAGTGTTGTGATTGTCAATAGTGACGAAGCGGAAAGCTACGTATCTGCAATTCAACACGTGCGGAGAAGAGAAACGATAGCCATGACACCAGCGGACGCCTTTACAGCATTGCAGCGACTCGTCGGTAAATCATCGTCCAATCAGGAAAACAGTGCAGTTGAAACCAATAAAGCAAGTGTCACTGATTCAATTCAAACCATCACTGGTACGACTACAAAACCGTTACTCGGTTCTTGTGGTTTATCCGTTCAATATGCAATTATGATGGGGCTTATAGATGAAGCCCAGGAAAAACATCCAGGAAAACAGATTAAAATAGTTGTTCCGCCGAATTGCTACGGTGGAACCAACGATCAGGCGAGACGCGTTGCTGCATGTCTTGATAATGTTGAAATCGTCGATTTACCTGTTGATGGAGATCACGATATGGTTGAAAGCACCGACCTCGTTTTGAATCGTGTTGCGGAAGCAGATGCTGTTCCCTACATCATTGCAGAAATTCCGACAAATCCTAGAGTGGAGGTTCCGGATTTGGAAAAATTGAGGGCTGCCTTGAGTAAAGAGCGCAAAACACCAAACGGTGAATTGGCGATTGATCCAGTATTTATTTTAGATCAAACCTTTTGCCCCAACATCCAGTTTTTAGCAAAAGACGGCATTCTTGCGAATATCAGAACTATTTCTTACGTGAGTGGATCGAAATTCCCCAGCGGTGGTAAATGTACAGCGGGCTATTGTGTTGTCAACGACAAAGCAGAAGCATTGCTGGATAACATTGAGAAACATTTAATTTTGTGTGATAATGAAGCTACGGACCTTCAAGTGGCGCTATTGGCAGAACAATTACCTTCGATGAATCAGCGAATCAAAGATGCTTACAAAAATACGCGAGAATTCGTCAGTTTTATTGAAGAAACACTGCCTGCAGCAAAAATTAACTTTGTTTCCGAAGCGTTAGCTGAAGCAGGGTTTACACCCTCTGTATTTTCATTAGACCTTCCCACGAAAGGAAATACCGACGAAGAACGAGAGGCTTACAAACGTGCATTGAACCAAAAATTAATTGACATGATGATTGGTGAAATTCCGAATGAAAGCAAGAACTGCGTGAGTTATGGGCAGTTAAAAGGCTGCTATTGGACCATTCCGGCTACATCTACGCAAGGAACGACAAAAGAAAAGGATAAAGATTACATTGCCCGCGTTTCAGTATCCCCCGATTTGGACCTCGAACGCCACAAAAAGGTGTTCAAAAAATTTGTCGATCAGATCTAATTATTTGTTCTGTTCTACCGCAGGGGCGTATTGTGAACGCATTACGCCCCTCCTGGTAAAATGAACGCGACATTATAACGCCTGCTCACACTTCATTGATTTTTATATCCATCGAAGGCAGATCCAATTATCAAGAAAAGCCATCCATTATATACGATGCAATACGCCTTGTTCAGAATGATCCTCCTTGAGGAAGGTTGCCAATAGTTCTGCCACTTGCTCTGGCGTTCTGAGTTCATCGTTTTCCTTAAGATCTACAAAGTTTTGTCGACCGGAGAAGTCTTTAGGTTTACTGTTGCGAATCGCCACTTGCATATTGGTGTCCACCACACCAGGTGCGATGCAGTAAATGTTAGTTGATTTATTCAGCTCGCGCAACTCTTCAGCCAACGTTTCCGAAAACAAATTAATCGCGGCTTTAGAAGCGCAATAAGCAGCCCATGACGGTACAGCTCGCTCACCCGCTCCGGAGGTGATGTTCACAATCGTTTTTACACGATCAAATCCGAACGTTTGTATAACATAACTGCACATGTACTGTGCCGCCACCACATTCACCATACTCATATCCGTATAGTGCGTAAGTGTAAGTTCGTGAAAACGCTTGATTTCACCAATGATCCCTGAATTATTAATCAACTGTACCTGTTCGGGTTCTTCCTGCACAAACTGACTAAGATCAAGATCGTACAGCTGTTGTTTTTCGGTAAAATCGCACTTTAAAAAATGAAAATTATCGTGAACGATTTCATTGGTCCTTGATATGCCGATAACTTTATCGCCATTCTCCAGGTAATGATTCGCAATGGCTCGGCCAATTCCTCTTGATGTTCCTGTAATTATATGTATCATGATTCATTTACGTCTATGAAGCGTTGCACGTGCTTGGCAGTACCAAAAACCACCAACGTGTCGCGCGATTCAATCACGGTATCACTATTGGGTACCCCGATAACGTGCTGTTCCACTTCGTATTGTCCTTTCTTTTTGATATCGTACTCACGCTTCATGGTCACTAATGTCAATTGGTATTTGTTCCTGAAGTCGATATCCTCGATTGTTCTGTTTAATGTTCCCTTAGGTGGTTTAATTTCCGCAATTTCATAGTCATCAGGTAATTGCAAAAACGACAAAATGGATGGATTGAGCAACTTTTCCCGAATAACAAAGGCCACCTCATCCTCGGGTGTCAGGATTTCTTTGACACCTATCTTTTCAAGAATCAGTCGTTGGTCGTTACCACTCGCCCGAGCAATAATACGTTTAACCCCCAAGTCCAGCAAGTGAACAGAAGTCAACACTGTCGCTTCGAAGTTTTCTCCTATGGCCACAACCGCAGCATCCATTTCATCGATATTTTGAGAGGCGAGCGCTTTTGCGTCAGTCGTGTCGAGTGTCACCGCAAACGCTACCTCGTCTTTGATGTTCTCAATTTTTTCCTCTTTATTATCAAAGGCGAATACCTGCGCTCCTCTCTCTGCGAGACGCAATGCTATAGTTGAGCCATACTGTCCAACTCCGATAACTGCGAACTTACTAAATCCCATTGTTTCTAATTATGCTAAAGCTTGTGTTATATCTTGTATCAAGTCGTCGACATCTTCAACCCCCACACTCAGTCTGATCAGTGAATCGACTATCCCAGCCGCTTCGCGATCTTTTGCCGGTATAGCCGCATGCGTCATGGTCGCTGGGTGACACGTTAACGATTCAACTCCACCGAGTGATTCAGCAAGTGAAAACACCTCCAATCTCTCCATCACCCGATGAGCTGCGTCCGCATTGTTTTCCTGAAGCGAAAATGAGATCATTCCGCCAAAGTCACTCATTTGCTTTTTGGCAATCGCATGTCCCGGATGATTTTCAAAGCCCGGCCAATAAACATTTTTAACCTTCGGATGGTCCTGCAGAAAGTGAGCGATGCGTGCTCCATTTTCGCTATGACGCTTCATACGTAGGTGGAGTGTTTTTAATCCGCGCAAGACCAGGAAAGCATCCATCGGTCCAGGCACTGCTCCAGAGCTATTTTGTATGCGGTATATTTCATCGGCAACAGCCTTTTTGGATGTAACCAGCGCACCCATCACAACATCAGAATGACCTCCCAAGTACTTCGTTACCGAGTGCATGACGAGATCTGCCCCCAAATCCATTGGACGCTGCAAGTAAGGAGTGGCAAATGTATTGTCAACGGCCAGCAAAACATCCGCGTTTTGGGCTATTTTTGATAACGCCTCAATATCGACGATATTCATAATCGGGTTTGTCGGGGTCTCAGTCCAAATCAATTTCGTATTCGAATTGATCTTTTCTTCCACATTTTTCAGTTCGTTCATATCCACAAAGTGGAACCGAATGCCAAACTGTTCAAAGACGCCAGTAAAAATCCGATATGAACCACCGTAAAGGTCATTGGAAGTAATCACCTCATCACCTGGCTTCAACATTTTTAAAACACAATCAATAGCAGCCAAACCGCTTCCAAAACAAGCACCGTATGTTGCATTTTCCAGTGCTGCCAGGGCCTTCTCCAGTGCATCACGTGTTGGATTAAGTGACCGCGAATACGCATACCCCTTGTGCTGGCCAACTTTTTCCTGCACATAGGTGCTGGTTTGATAAATGGGTGTCATGATCGCACCTGTAGCTGGATCGGGTTCAACACCTGCGTGAATAGTCTTAGTTCCGAACTTAAAATGCTCTTTTTTCATGAATCGTTTTTGCTCTCTCTGAACGCATATTTACCGTGCAAAAGTAACGATATTCATTCAGAATAGCAATTTGAAATGCAAGTGCATCAACTGTTCAATAGACGCGTATTCTCTTCAGATATCAAGCAGAAGCCATTCTTTATTTGATCCCTAAAAACGTTCCGCACCATAATTGAGCTGGAATTTTGATATTTTGCGCTAAACTTTATATTTGTTGGCGCTAAACAACAAAAAACTATGAAAAACTTCTTACTATATATGCTATTGTACAGTACATCAACGGGTCTAAAGAGCTCTGAGCGACTTATGCCTTTTGTGCCCTGTGATAACCTATTGATCCTACAAGCTCCTAATGAAAATATATCAACATTGGGTCTGTTCGGAACAGCGCGTATTTTAATAACTCAACCTCTCATTTTACTCGATCACATAGTATCTGTTTCAGCAAGAGGTTTGGGTACGATATGAATTTACTCAGCGTTCCCAAGACAAACCTACCCGACTTTTATGAAAGGGCTAAATTTGCCTTAACATGGCGCATTGCGGTGATGTTTTCTCTCGTCGTTTTCTTTCTCACCTTAACCACCATGTTAACAGGGGATCACTTTTTTCCTTTCTATGTGGCTGTGCTACTTTTTTCTGTTTTTGGAGTTTTTTATCTGTTTTGGTCGCGCACCTACAAACGTGTTGCAAAAATTATGCTATCCGGAGCAACAGCCGTCATCATAAGCGCTGTGATCATGGTACAGGATGCCATACACATTATTGAGCCATTATGGATGACCGTTGTGATTTTAGCCGCTTTTTTTACATTAAACAAAACATGGGGAACTTTTTTCCTGATCATCAACGCAAGTCTTTATGCCACCTACTTTTTAGTGTTTATGATCGACACCAAAACAGAACGCTTTGAGGCTTCCTCGCAGCACGTAGTGATCATGGCTGTAGAGTTCAGTTTTGCCATGTTTCTAATTGGATATATCATGTATCAATTTAATATTGTCAATAATTATGCACGTATCCACAGTGATCGAGCGTTTATGCAATTGAAAAAAGAAAAAAACATTGTAGAACGACAAAATAAGGAAAAAACTGTTCTGCTCCAGGAGATCCACCATCGTGTTAAGAATAATTTACAGGTCATAATTAGCTTGTTGCGTATACAGTCCAGCGAACTAAAGTCCGAGGAAGCCCGTCAAAGTTTCAGCGATGCTATCAGCCGCATTTTAACGATGTCTTTGATTCATCAAAAAATGTATGAAAAAGAATCGCTGGCGAACATTGATGTTCAAGATTATCTCAATACGTTGATCGATGACCTTATCAGAACAAACGCCTATCAAAAAGATATTTCATACGAAGTGCACGCATCACTTGATAATGTTGGAGCAAAGAGCATCGTTCCACTGGGTTTGATCATTAACGAATTAGTATCGAATTCTCTCAAGCATGCTTTCGAGGAACGCGGTAATATTTCCATCGAGCTAAAAGCGTCCAGTGATCATCTCGCTACTATGATCTATAGCGATAATGGCCAATGGAAGCCTCCGTCATCACCTTCTTTTGGGCTGCAATTAATTGACGTTTTCACTGAACAACTAGAGGGAACGGCATCACGAAAAACACGAGATTCCGGTACTTTTTATACCTTTAGCGCTCTCAACATTCAGGAGTAAAAGTAGAAGTGGTTTAAAATCACAACAAATTTGGCCCATTAATGTTATTATTTGACGATGAAATCAACAGACAAATTTGGCAGTGAACCATTGGGAAAGCTTTTGCGTCAGCAAGCATTTCCAGCCTCAGTGGGCATTCTTGTCATGTCTATCTACGCAATTATCGACACCATATACGTCGGTCATTACGTAGGTGCAGAAGGAATCGGAGCTATCACAGTTGTATTGCCCATCACGTTTTTGATATCGAGCATAGGTATGGCTATTGGCGTGGGCGGATCTTCTGTTCTATCCCGTTCGTTGGGCGGGAAAAACAATGAGAAAGCACTGCACACGTTTGGTAATCAAGCGTTAATGACAATCACCCTAGCTGTTTTTTTCGTGCTCCTGGGATCGTTTTTTACGGATGAAATCATCAACATATTTGGAGGTAAAGGAGGAGTTAAAGCTCCTGCAATTACTTATTTTAATATTGTATTGATAGGTGTTCCTTTTCTCGCCTGGGCCATGATGAGTAACAATGTCATACGCGCAGAAGGGTTTCCTCGCGTGGCCATGTATGCAATGATTGTTCCTGCCATTTCGAACTTAATTTTAGATCCTGTGTTTATGGTCGGCTTTGATATGGGTATTGAAGGAGCTGCATGGGCTACTACAATTTCATACGCGGCAAGTGCTACCTTTACTCTCGTACATTTCCTCAGGGGTAAATCAGAATTAAAACTCGATATTCAATATTTTCGTCCAAATGGGAAAATTATAAAAGAGATCAGTTCGCTGGGAGCTGTTACACTTGCACGTCAAGGGGTGATTAGTATACTAGCCCTCGTGCTTAACAACTCGCTCTTCTACTATGGCGGCGAACGCGGATTATCCGTTTATGGCATCGTAAACAGAATTTTAATGTTCGCCAATTTCCCCGTACTTGGAATTACCCAAGGTTTTGTTCCGATTGTAGGTTATAATTTCGGTGCGCGATTAAAAGAACGTGTTCGGTCGATTGTGCGCCTTTCAATAGGATGGGCTTCCGCCATATCTGTATTAATCTTTATCCTTTTAATGGTCTTTGCAAAAGACATTGCCAGCCTTTTTACGAATAATACCGCACTCATCGAAGATACGACGCCCGTCATCCGCACCGTATTTCTGGCAACGCCGCTCCTGGCGGTTAGTTTAATAATAAGTGCTTATTTTCAAGCTATTGGAAAAGCGCTTCCCGCATTATTTCTAGCTTTGACCAAACAAGGGTTTTTCCTGATTCCTTTAGTGCTTTTGCTACCATTTGCATACGGTCTTGACGGAATATGGATGTCTTTTCCCATTGCTGATATCGGTGCTGCTCTCGTGAGCTTTATTTACTACAAAGTTTCTCCTACGCGTTATCCAGACGGAGAACTTAGTGAAAACCCAGATGTTTTCGATCGCTATCAAAACAAACCAGCTCAAAAAATCCAAAAGTAAAATGGAAAAAGATATTTCAAAACGAATCAAGGCAGCCGAGACACGTATTTTCAAAGCGGTTTTCCCTAACACGACGAACCATTACGACACCCTTTTCGGAGGAACTGCATTACAGCTCATGGATGAAGTTTCATTCATCTGCGCAACGCGATTCAGTCGTCAAAAAGTAGTTACTGTGAGTTCCGACAGGGTTGATTTCAGCAAACCCATTCCAAGTGGAACGTTAGTAGAGCTGGTGGCAAATGTCGAGAAAGTGGGACAATCAAGTATCGTGGTGGGCGTCGATATTTTTGTAGAGGAAATGTATTCTGAAAAACGTGAACGCGCCGTGCACGGAACATTTACAATGGTTGCAGTCGATGATCATAAAAAACCAGTAAGTGTCGTTTAACAGCCATTAAAAAGGAGAAAACCGCATATAAAAGGAGCATTAACAATTTGAGACAAGACCTTCTGCCACGAAGCAACAAATTTTTATACGATTTTCATGTATCCATCCAGGCTAAAATTCGTCTTCATTGATGGTGAAGTTGTCTAAATTGCCATAATCATTCTCGTCGTTATAATTGTTACGACTTTCCGATTGTTGTGCTCCCTCTTCTTTTTTATTCGACGAACTGTTTTTGTGACTTGGCCGAAGAATATTCGTACGCGAAATATTCAACCGAATTTCGGTTTTAATTGAACCATCATCTTGTGGGAACGCTTTGGCGTAAGGTGTTCCTGTGAGCTCAACCAAAGTTCCACTCTTTAAGAAATCCAGAATGCGCATATTTGCCCCCTCTTTTTTCCATATCGTACAGTTGACCCAGGTCGTTTTTGTTCGAGATTCCCCCGTCCGTTTATCCTTCCAGTTCTTGTTATGAGCCACCGGGAAGTTGATAGCTACAACCCCTCGGTCCATTGTTTTAACTGAAGCATCTTTTCCTATATTTCCTATCAATCTTGTTTCGAATACCGTAGCCATAATTTGAAGTTGTTTCCCTTTGTTTGTATGATTGAACGAATATAGTCATTCATTTATAGAGCGCAAACTCTACCGCGATTTGCGCTGATTTTCGTTGTATTGAAACAGCAGATGAACGATGGCCAGAAAGAAAGCAATGAATGTTACCCCTTGTTGGGTTTCTATCGTATCCTCGGACATGAAAGTGCCAAGGGCAATTAAACTAAAACTCAACGCCAAAAATTCCGAGTACTGAATACTTTTAGTTATTAACCACAACCAAAGCCAAGAGAAAATGAGTAGTCCTGAGAGCCCAAATGTGATCCAGAAAGTCAGCAATTGATTGTGTGTCCTGTTCCAGTTTTTTGGAGATAATTGGGTATTAAAACGCTTGTAATAGTGGTCAAATGAATCTTGAACGTCACCTGTTCCCACTCCAATCAGCCAATGATCCTTAGCGATTTTCCAGCCAATACGCAAATGTTCCAATCGCTGTAAAAAGCTGTTCCCGTTGGGATTGCTATCGACGGTATACTGTTGATATTCATTTTTAAAATTTTCCATACGTGCCAGCGGAGATCCTGACAACTGTCTGATGTTGGTAAACCCTTTCTCGACATTTCGTATATCTTGATCCGTCATTTTACTGAACCCTGCACTGTCTTTATTTAAACCTTTCGATGCCATGTACCTGAATAAGATATGCTTGATTTTGTGGCCGTTGTTATTGACTCCATTGTATGGATAAGTTGAGTGCTTATTCCATGCTGGACGCAGTTCTTTCTCTGATATCATAGATAAAACATGGTGCCCGTTTTCATACCAAAGATGTGTGCTGTCGTGGCGGTATGGGTTTCCATTGATCGTTGCAGAAGGTAGGGCTTCAAAGTTGACTGAAGGAGTCGTTTTGAGGTAACGAACACCTTGGTATCCGATTACGCCTACAGAGAGTACGAGAATACTTACGAGAGCATATTTAAGGAGTCGACTTTTCCACTGAAAAATGAAGTGGAAAATTAGGCTGACAACAACCATTAAAAGAGCGAAGTAACCGGCAAAAACTTGACTAACGTATACATAATAAATAAACCACAAGGCAAGTGGTACTAGTATAAAAATCAACTTTTTTTGGTAAAAGATGAGTTGGACACAACATGAAATACCAATTGCTACCAGCACAGTATACCGAATATGCGACCCAAAAAGCGACAGCGAACGAAAATCTGCCGCGTTAGTTTGCATCGACCAGTTCACAAGACTGGTAATCAGCAGCACCACAAGGAAAGCGCCTAAAATAGCATATAGCGATTTGCGTGAAATAGGAAAAGCTACAATTGAAATAGGAATTACAAAAAGTGGGAGTTTTCCATTAATATCACGAAATGCATAACTGAAATTTTCAGTATAGAGCAAACCGATCAAATGCATCAAGAGCAGCGCCGCGATAAACCAAAAAAGACGACTTTTTTTCCATCGACTCCAATACGTGCTGAAACGAGCATCTAAAATTAAATTGCTGGCGAGCCAAATCGTACCAATTGACATAACAACTTTATTGAGCGGTAAGCCCACCGCCACAATGAGCAGCCCTAATGCCTGAAGGTATTGATGAACTTTAAAACCGAACAGTCGATCGAGCATAAATCAATTATTCGTCAGGCGATAAAATGTTCTTATAAGCTTTCAGATCTTCTAACAGGTCAATAGCTCGCTGTAAATCTTTATCCTCTTTAAAACTATCGATCACTTTCCCCTCTTGATAATAATATCGACCAACGATTTCATTGCGCAACAGCCTTCTGATTTCTGACTCGAAGAGTTCATAGTCTTCCGATTTTGAGGATTTCACTTTCTCGAAAAGCGCCTCATATTCATCTATAATCTTCTGATCGTAACCCTCCCTCTTCGCGGTCGCCATCGTCTTTTCAAGTTGACGTTGTGTAGCAGTAGCATAATTCAATTCCCGACTCATTATGGTGTCCTCCAGGGCTTTTAGCAATTGATCTGAAACTTCATATGATTGTGGGGAAGCGATTTCTTCATTGCGCTGGGCAAACACCGTAGCAAAATCAAAGAGAACATCTTCCTGTAACAACGTTTTAATAAACCTTGGCATTTTTTCTCCTTCAATAGCAATATCTGGTTCAATACCTCTTCCATCAATGACTTCTCTACCATTTTTTGTTTTAAAAATCCGTATAAGTGAATCTGGTACTTCATTCACTTCTCCATCATTTTTATGGTAGTAATCGAGTTTTTGAACACAGCGGCCGGAAGGAGTATAGTATTTGGCAACAGTTAGTTTCATTTTCGCACCATATTTTAAATCAACGGTGCGCTGGACCAATCCTTTTCCAAATGTCGTTTTTCCAATTACCACGGCACGATCCAGATCCTGAAGAGCACCAGCAACGATTTCAGAGGCAGACGCTGAGGTTTCGTTCACCAAGACTACAATAGGAATATCGAGATCGAGTGGTTCCTGCTTTGTAGTGTATGATCTATTTTCATCGAGGATGCGTCCTTTCGTGGTGACAATTTCGGTGCCCTTCGGAACAAAAAAATTCACAATGTTTACAGCTTCCAGTAACAAACCACCGCCGTTTCCTCTCAAATCGAGTACAAACTTCTCCATGTTTTTACTTTTTAACGCTGAAAAAGCTTTACCTACCTCGCGTGAAGCTGTTTTTGTAAAGGAGTTCAATTTAACATATCCGATATTATCATCCAATAAACCCTGATAGGGAATATCTGGCAGTTTTATTTCTGCGCGGGTAACTTGAGCAGTGTCTATACCTTGATAAGGTCTGTCATATACTACTGCGATAGTCGAGCCTTTAGCGCCTTTGAGTGCTTGAGAAACTTGTTCTGCAGATTGATCCTCTACAGATCGGCCATCAATACTAATAATGCGGTCACCAGATTTTAAACCAGCTTTATCCGCAGGCATATTTTCGTAAGGTTCTGCAATAATAACATCGTTGTCGTGCTGACGAATCGAAGCGCCAATGCCACCGTATTGACCGGTGGTCATCATGCGATAATCCTCAATGTTTGATTCATGATAGTAGACGGTGTAAGGGTCAAGCTCTCTGAGCATCGCATCAATGCCTGCTTTTGAAATAGCACCCGTTTGTGGTTCGTCTACATAATACTTCTCCAAATTCATAAAGATATGATCCAAAATTTCCAGGTTTTTAATCACCTCGAAACCATTGCTTTGAGTAAAAGCAAAGAAGGGTAGTTGGAACAGCAGTATTATGTAAAAAGCACGTTTTTTAATCATTATATCCATTTGAGTTGCTCTAAATTAACGAAAAAAGTGTCGCTTTATTGATTTGAACGTTTGATTATTTCATGGAATAAATGTTCGATACAACTTTCAATTTTCGATTGCGTTACTTCTTCTTTTGATTGATAGATAATGGCAATCGCAATTTGCTTTCCTTGTTGTGGAATATTTTCCTCAATGATGTGTTTCTTTTTTCTCACACTTTCACGAATAAGACGCTTTAATCGATTGCGTTTTGGTGCTGTCTTATGAATGCGTTTAGGAACGGATATGACGACCTGAAACGATTTGGTAGTTGATAATGGGACCGTTTCATAGCGCGCAGCAAGCGGGTATTTCTTTAACCGCCGTCCCTTATTGAAGAGCACGTCTATGGCTTTTTTACTACAGAGGCGATAAACCTTACCAAAGCGTTGATCCATGCGACAAAGTTAATACAATTCAGCCATCAATGAATGAATTATATAAAGGTTTAAAGTTTGGCACAGTTCATGAACTAGTGAATATAAAAAATAAAGGTTATGAAAAAGAGAGAACGACAACTAGCAAAAAAAATTATGATGAGTTCAAACCTCGAAGCGTACATTCGCTTTTTAAATGAAGTGGCTCAGCGAAAACTAGCCTGACTTTAACCGTTGAGCTATGCGGAAAGCAGTGGATCAATTTGTTTCATAAAATCAGCACGAGAGTGGACGCCTGAAGAGCGCCAGGCTATTTCCCCTTTATGGAATAACAGAAAAGTTGGTACTCCACGCACTTTATATTTCTGTGCGGCCTGTTGATTTTTGTCTACGTCGACTTTAAGTACACGTAACTCATCTCCGTAATGATTTTTGATTTCGTCAATGATCGGAGCAATTGTCTGACAAGGACCGCACCACGTTGCGTGGAAATCGACGAGTACAGGGATTTCACTCTGAATAATGGACTGAAATGAACTCATGATGATTGTTTTTCTTGCTCTTGTTGGTGTCTTTCGATGGCTTTCGGATCATAGCTATGAAATAAGTTCATCCAAACCATTCTGCCCCCGCGGAAAGTGATAGGCGCCATAACGATGAGTACCACTAAAATATTAATGATGTACACCCAGTAAGGCGCTGGGGGATAAAGGAGATAAGTGAGCACGGAGGTGGCAACTGAGAGTGCGACCGTTAAAGCGTATGCAACATACATAGCTCCGTAAAAAAATCCGGTTTCAATCTCATATTTGTGACCACACTCGCTGCAGCGCTCCTCCATTTTATCAAATTTCTTCGGATGAAAAACCTGGTTATAAGTGAATACTTTTCCTTCATGGCAAACGGGACAGCGTCCCTTAAAAATACTGTATAATCGATTTTCTTTCCAACCCATATCGCAAAGATAATAAGTTCAACTCAGCTATGTGGTGATAAAAGTCACATTTTACGTGCTTTTTGGATATTTAATCCGCAGTACAGTTTTTCTTTCCGAATTATTAATCGAAATTTGCACCATGATGAAGGTGGAGAAGAGAAAAGATATTCGAAAAATGTCGAAAAAGGAGTTGAAAACTGCACTTGAAGCGATGGGGCAAAAGTCTTTTCGTGCCACTCAGGTATACGAGTGGTTGTGGCAGAAGAATGCGCTCTCTTTTGAAGAAATGACTAATCTGAGCAAACCGCTACGCGATCAACTGGAAAGTGAGTTCTTTATCGATCATATTTCACTGGACGAACAACAAGTGAGTGCTGATCGCACCATAAAGTGTGCTTTCAACGTAGGAGTTGGGAAAGTGGTAGAAGGTGTTCTTATTCCCACTGATAGCAGAATGACAGCTTGCATATCTTCTCAAGTCGGTTGTAGTTTGGCGTGTAAATTCTGTGCTACAGGTAAATTAAAACTGCTCAAAAATCTCTCTGCCGGTGAAATCGTCGACCAAGTCGTTCACTTGATGCGTCTATCGGAATCGCGCTATGATCAACGACTTAGCAATATCGTTTACATGGGTATGGGGGAACCGCTCTTAAATTACAAAAATGTATTGGAGAGCATTAATAAAATTACCAGTCCGGAAGGTTTGGGAATGTCACCGAAACGCATCACAATATCAACGGCTGGTCTCGCGAAACAAATTCGAAAGCTGGGAGATGATGAAGTGAAATTTAACCTTGCGTTATCCCTTCACGCTGCCAACGATGAAAAGCGCAATAAAATCATGGCGATTAATGAAACCAACAACCTGGAAGTAATGGCGGATGCACTTCGTCATTTTTATAAAAAAACGGGAACTCGCGTAACTTATGAATATATCGTTTTTAGAGATTTCAACGACGAACTGGAGGATGCACGCGAATTAGCCACCTTTTGTAAAATTATCCCTTGTAAAGTTAACATCATCGAATATAACCCGATTGATGATGGTGAATTTCAGCAAGCCGATACTGTGAAAGTAGATCGCTTTGCGGCCTATCTGGAAGAACGCAATATTATTGTGAATATTCGACGCAGTAGAGGAAAAGATATCGATGCGGCCTGTGGTCAACTTGCCAATAAAAACGAAGTGGTTGACGAAAGAGTGCTGAAGTAGAATATTACTGAGCTTTTAATTTGTGTATTTCAGAATATCCCAGGTCTCATTTCATTGAATACAAAAAAGGCCGTCCAGAGACGACCTTTTATTTACAACTTACAAATAACCGATTGTAAATCAGTAGTATCTTTTATTCAACAACCACTTTTTTAGTGACGGCACCCTGATCAGTGGTGATCAACACAAAATAAACGCCGCTGGCTAATCCTTCATATCCCAACGTCGTCATCTCAGCTGTTGTTTTTATTTCTTTTAACGCCTTACCAGCCACATTTAATAGGGCCACCTTCTTCTTGCCTGAGAAAGGAAGTCTTATTTTGAAAAGGCCCTTGTTAGGATTTGGATAAACAACAATTTTAGCCGCTTCGAGCTCTTCGACACCTGCTGTGTTTTCTGCACAGAAATTAAACGTTATCGAATTCCCAAAATCAGAGTCAGCTTCTGTTAATTCATCAAGAAGCGCTCCATTTGTCTCGCGGGTCAGTTGCATGCTTCCGTCATAATCACATTGATTTATAGTAGACCCGTTCATACCATCACCGTAGGAATCCTCAATGACGAGTTTATAGCACCCTTCTAATAAACAAAATGATTCAAAAATATGGAGCGTATCATTTCCAGGACTCTCATACCCGTCTCCTTCGTACCAGATATCACCATTGTCATCTTCTACGTACCATGAAGTTTCTTGCGCATAACAATCCATGGTTAAATCCATGTTGATGCGCTCACCTTCAATAATAGCGACGTAACCAGAAGAAAGTTCATTATTTGTTGGATCCTCATCGGTCTGACCGTTCGGGTTCACCAGCTCTACTGTAATGGAGTTATTGTTATTCTGAGAACCGAAATAAGGTAATGCGACTACTTCAGTTTGCATAGACGTTAAATTTCCTGTCCAGCTCATCGTCTGCTGGTTTCCGTTATAGGAATAAATAATGTCAATGGAAGTAATCGTTTCCAATCCGTTATTGCGTATAGTCAAGTATGGCCAAGAGGCATCTCCACAAATAATTCCATCAACTCCTGCCAAATTAATCGCTGCCACGTCGTAGTCGAGGGGATTGAAGTACGGGTCGTAACCATCAATGAATTCAGCTCCTGTTCCATTCGGGTCTAACCAGTGCTCGAGTTGTTCACTATTTGAAGAACCAGTCGGATTCCAGGATTTGTGAACGCGACCATACCAATCTTTTCCTGTCAAATTACCGCACGAAGCCTGACCTCCCCAAAGCTGACCAATAATACGCTGATCCTGATCAAATAGAGGAGAGCCTGATGACCCGCCTTCCGTTGTAGTGTTGCGATCCCAAACCACCTCCCAGGAGGATTCTGGCTCAGAAGAACCCATCTCTTGAACGGCTGATGAAGCATCATCGTCAAATGATATTTTTTTGATATCGCCAGAAGGGTGATGAATACCTACTGTAGATGTCGGAGGTGTATCTGAATTGTTCCAGCCTGAAAAGTACGGATTGTGCAATTGTGGAACAGTTCCATTCGACAACCCACCTGTAATTTCAACTAACATCATATCAGAAGGTGTTCGTCTGGCCCGCAATGTCGAACCAGACAACGATTCGAATGAAGGCGAACTCCCTGGATTTGGACAATCATCAGACTGCCATTTGAATCGAAACACCCAAGTGGATGGATCGGAATAACAGTGATTAGCTGTCAGGACATAAGGTGTTCCATCATTAAGTGTATTATTAATGAGTGCTCCCGTACAAAACCCATTACCCCCAGAAACAAGCATGACCACACTATTGCGCTGATTTTGCCAGGTTGAACCATCTGGACAATTCACGTTCATATTACAAGCACCTGAAGATCCAAATGCTTTTTGTCTATATTCGCCCGCTCTTCTATAACCATGTGTCACTCGGGATATTTCAAGTGATCCAATGTGATCCGTGTTATGTGCTGGAACAAAATACTCCACAATCACTTTTTCTCCGGGAACCAATTCAGTCCCCAGGCTTCCTTCAAATAAATGACGTTGCGTAAACTTACCGAGAATGAATGATTTATCTTCATTGTAAACAAACAACTCATTTCCCTGAGGAATTGAAGTGTTTCTAAACGATAAATTAATGGTCTTTGCGTCTTCACACGATAATGCTAATAACCAAATTTGATCGCCATGAGCATTCGTGAACCACGTTCCCGCGTTATTGAGGTCGAGCGAGGTTTTGTTGTTGTATCCAAAACGCCACGGCCCTGTTTTTAAACTATCATTGATCCGATCTTCCGCTCGCAATTTTTCAATATCTGGTTGTTCGAAAAAATGGTGATCTATTTGTTTATATGCCTTGTGCACATAATTTATTCCCTTGGGGCTTCCGCCATCACCTTGTTGTCCAAACAATAAGAAAGAGGACAACATAAAGAATAGAAGCCATAAGTAATTCATACTTTTCATCATTTTTTTAACGTTTAGCTGTTTCGTTTTATACTACATCCTTTAGGTGCAGTTACGTCAGGGGTGATTGTAGCTCCAGTGGCATAATTATTAAGCATGTTTTTTAAATAATGCTCGGCATTTGACGCTTGAACATTCGGTTTATACGTATTGTCTATTGCACCTTTATATAGCAATTTTGATGCATTGTCAAATACGTAAACATGAGGTGTAGTCTTGGCACCAAAGGCATCCGCTAACACATGGTTTTCATCATACAAATAAGGCATCGTGTAGGATTGCTCGTTGGCGCGATTAGCCATGTCCTTAAAAGCATCTCCTTTGTCGCGTTTTGCTTCGTTACTGTTAACTAATACAAAACCCATTTGGTGCTTTTCAGCAAGTGCTGCTAACTCATTGTATTGACGTTCCCAACCTTTGAAATCATCATTTCCAATAACAAAGGGGCAGGTATTGCATGAAAAAACAACAACAAGACCACGCGAAGCCATTGCCTCATCGAGTGAAAGCGGCGATTCACCGGCACTTGCATTTTTCATATTCAGATTGCTTTTTGGAATCTCATCACCAACTTTCAAGTTACTTTGAAGCGCATTCGCTAACAATATCAGCGATAAAGACGCTAAACCTATCATCAATTTGATTTTTCTCATCATCATACAATTTGGTTTAAATATATGACATTATTCATGTCCTCTCAATTAATAGACGTTTAAATTAGAAGAGTAGTTGGTATTGCTAAGTCATTTTTGTTGGCAATTGATCGCTCTGTTCAAAAGACGACAAACGATTATTTGATGATAAATTCAAAAAAAAATCGAACATTGCAAATTATTTAAAAACAACTGTAACCACTTCATAATGTTTAATTTAACACATATAAAACGATCGTTTCAGAACGAATAAACATTTTGAATCGTCAGATTATATTAACTTGGTAGTTTAAAACATCGTATCATGAAGAAGCTTGCAATGCTAATTGTTTTTCTCGGATGGATTGTTGCCGGATTTGGTCAACTCACCATTAAAAAGCATCAATTTCCATTTTCAAGGATCGTAGAATGGGAAAAACACGGTATTTTGGTTTCCGCCGAAGATCATAAGAAAAACACGAACGAACAAGAGATTATTTTTATCAATCGTCAAGGTGAAGAACAGTGGAGAAAATCAATTTATCCTAAAACGGCGCAACCCAAATTAGTCCTTTCAGCAGATTCTGATTACATGTACATGATTGATGATATTACTCCCCACAGAAATTCAATTCGCTATAATCAGATCAATCAAAGTGGAAGTGTTGTCTCAACAAAGTTCGATTTGTTGAGTGTGATCAGGTCTTATGGATACCGAACTCCGAGTGAGCTCGTCATGAAAAATGTCATCAATACGAAAAAAGCGCTTGTTTTCCATTTTCAGTTAGCGGTAAAATCCGAATCAATAATTGAAAATTTCATCATCATGATTACGCATCACAACAATCGCGTTTATCATGCAAAAGGTCCCGTCACTCATCCTGAACGCATTGAGGAAGGGAGAGAGGGTCCATTGCTGTTTGCTGGAAACGACGATAAAAGCATCTGTTTTGGTCGTTATTCACCGAATGCAACTGATCATCGTGTCGATTTTATTCCCTATGATCACAAGGCTAAAAAACAGAACCCGTACAGCTTTTCTCTTCCATCGATAAAACCGCTGATGTCGAGCTTATTATCTATGGGATGGGACGGTATGCGCTTTATTTATGAGGTTGAAGATCGCGAAACACAAGCGTTGGGATGGCCTGTTTATGAACACGGGAATTATTATTACGCATCGATTGATGAAAATGAGCGCTGTTTTAAGGTTTTTGGAGCAAATCAGGACGGAAAAATTGTGGCGTTAGCATCGTGTGAACAGCCAGCCGAATCCTCCTGGCGCTATCGTCCAACAATTCGATTGACTCGATTAAATGATGCTAGTATCGTATGCGGAGAGATACAGGACCAACAACAGTGTTTTAAACTATCGGATAAAAAAGTCGAAAAATTAGAGCTGAAACCACAACTCGATTTGCTTTTTAAAAACCCTACGCGTCTCGAAAAATCAAACGTATCTGAAAATACGTTCGTTGTTCAACTGGACGACGGGTATTACGAAATAAATGCAGCGGGTTTAAAGCAGCAAGATACAATTACATTAAAGCGAAAAAATTAATTATGACGGTTATAGGTATTTGCGGGGGAAGCGGTTCTGGAAAAACAACATTACTCAATCGATTAGCATCATATTACAAGGATTATAATCCTTCCGTATTTTCCATGGATAATTACTACAAACCCATCGAAGAGCAACAGAAAGATAACAACGATATCGTAAATTTTGACTTGCCTACTGCGCTCAACCGAGAACAACTGGTCAATGATCTGCAGCGTCTGATTAACGGTGAAAGTATAGAGGTCTTCGAATACCAATTTAATGCGGGAAACAAACACGTGTTAATTACCATTGAACCCTCAGAATTAATCATTGTTGAGGGATTATTCGTCTTTGAGTACCACAAAGTGCACCAGCTGCTTGACTTTAGTATTTTTGTGGATGTCGATCCAAGTATTCAGCTTGACCGGCGCATCTACCGCGATCAAGAATCAAGGGGTTATTCGCGGGATGAAATCCTCTATCAATGGGATCATCATGTAGTACCCTGTTACAATAATTATCTAGCTCCACATGAGACAAAAGCTGATTTTATTTACCACAACGATAGTCGTTCTGAAAGCGATTTTGACCGTTTGAAAGGTACCTTGGAGCCTATTTTGACCGAAAAACGCAATCCATAGAAATGCTAACACCAAAATAAAAAATGTGGTATCGTAAAAACTATTTTGTTTGGCTCTTCGCTGCAATTGCCAGTATTCTTTGCTCGTGGATGCTGTTTGCCTGGACGTATTCGTTCAACACCGTTGACGCGAAATCAAAGATAGAAGATGCAGTAGAAGACCTCATAAAAAAACAAGTGGATTACGTCGATGTCCTGGAACAAGAAGTCGTCGAAAAAGACAATCGGACGCTTTGGACCTCAACCCTGCGCCAAACAACTGACTTCCTGGTCAACATTGTTCAATCCGATTCACTCGTCTTTTGGAACAATAATGTACTTCCCGTAGAAGAGCTCGTTCATCGCGTTGATTCCCAGTCAACATCACAAGTGGTGCGTTTATCAAACGGGTATTATTTGGTGAGCCGTGATCAAAAATACGACCTCAGTTTATATGTAAGTACAAAATTACAGCACGATTATTATTTTGAGAATGACGACCTTCAGAACAAACTCACGAAATGGGTCGATATTCAGCGAAGTACGGAATTCAGTTTACAACCAAAGCGAGGTTATCTGCCCATTGAATACGGGGGTAAGGAACTGTTTTATGTGAAGTTTGATGAAAAGGCTGCACTTTCTACGAGTAAAGAATTGCTTATTTTTCTCTTTTACGCCTTTGGTTATACTGGTGTTTTTATTGCTCTAGGTCTTTTTCTAATGCGGTTCACGAAATCACATTCGTGGATCACTTTTATATTTCCATTGGCTATATTGTCGCTTCGATTCCTTGAAGTCCATTTCAACTGGATCGCTTTATTTGCAAATTTTGAATTATTTGACCCTAACCTGTACGCGAGTTCTGTATGGTTTCCTAATCTGGGCAGCCTTGTGCTCACGATATTGACTATTGTAGTTGCTGGCTGGTGGATTTTAGCACACCTCAAAAAAGACAGAAAACCAACTCAATTCTCGGATGGACTTTATATTTTACTTTATCTCGCCTTATTGCCATTTTCTTACTTTGTGAGTGTTTTATTCGAGTCGTTGGTGCTAAACAGTTCAATATCGCTGGTCATCGACGAAGTTTTTTCGTTGTCGATACACTCATTGATTGCCCTGCTGGTGCCAGCCGTTCTTTTCTTGCTCTACTATTTGCTTGCCCGAAGGATTATCGAAAAACTCATTGCTGGAAATACGCGGTTAACCGTGCTAACGATCATCTGGTTCTTATCCAGCAGTGTCTATTTTTTATTAGAGATTTTTCTTTTTCAAAAAACCATATATAACGCTTTATGGCCCATTCTACTGAATGCTCTGCTCTTTTATATTATTGCCAGAAAGTTCTCGATTCAACAATTGCGATTTCAGTTACTAATTCTTGCCGTGCTTAGTTTCTACGGCGCATTCATACTTTTTGAAAGCAACCAATCGAATGAACACCAAAAAAGAGAATTGTATGCGAATCAATTGATTAGCGATCAAAATCCGGCTATGGAACTGGAATTTCGAAGCACCTTGAAAGATTTAAAAACTTCAGAAGCATTTCGGAATATTGTATATCATGCCGATGAATACGCAGCATCTGAATTTGCTTTAGCTCTTGAAGAGTGTTGTTTTGGCGAATTCTGGGAGCGCTACGAAATGGAATATTACTTTTTCGACCAAAGTGGAGAGGTTATCGTGAATTATGCCAATAAACAAACACACTCAAACCGTGAATTAGATACATTAATTGACACACATACTCGCTCATCCAGCATTGCTGACAATTTATTCTACGTCGAAGATTATGTCGATCAGTTAAGTTATATCTCAAGAGATACTTTAAAGCAAAAAGATGGCACGCGTTATACTTACTATATTTTGTTTCGTTCTAAAAAGATCCCTGAACATATTGGTTTTCCGCGATTACTCATGAATGAAAAATCCTACGCACTTGATGATTTAGCAGAATATTCCATAGCGCGCTATTCGGGCGATAAACTCGTTATGCGCTTTGGTAATTATAACTACCCCACTTCTCGAAAAGCCTTGATTCAACAGCTCGGAAAAAATGAGGGCTTTATGCAAAGCAATGAAATGAGTCATTACATACAAGCGCAAGATAAAGATCAAGTGGTGGTCATTTCCAAGCCACAGAAACAGGTAATCGCTAAACTCACCACTTTTTCGTACCTCTTTCTTTTTTTCGGTGTATTTAGTGGGTTGGTAGCTCTGATCGTTCAATTCTCTTATTCACAAAGTTGGTGGAACTGGCCGTTGTCCTTCAGGATTCAACTCATTATGGTGGGTATTGCAGTTACTTCATTTATCATTTTTGCCGTAGTAGCAGGGAAATACGTAAAACACCAGTATAATACCTATACGCTGGAAAATTTAAAAGAGCGAGTGGCTTCCGTTGAAACAGAGGTCCGTCAAAAATTGGGTGACAAGGACAGCCTCGACGCAGTTGTCCTTGGGGATTACATGAACTATATTTTGAAAAAATTCTCTAATGTATTCGTGACAGATATTAACTTGTACAATCCTTCCGGACGTTTATTAGCCACTTCTCAGCCCAAACTGTATCAAAAAGGTATTAGCTCAAAACAAATGAATCAAAATGCATTTGCATCATTGTCTATTAATAATAGAAGTGAGTTCGTACACCGCGAAAATATGGGTGAACTTAGTTATCTCTCGGCCTATGTTCCTTTCGAGAATAACAATGATAAGTTAATTGGACACTTAAATCTGCAACACTTCGCTAAGCAAAATGCATTCGAGAAGCAAATCAATGACTTTATCGTGGCCATTATTAATATTGGAGTGCTCTTACTGGTCCTAACCGTTGTGATCGCAATATTTGTGTCAGGATGGATTACGAAGCCGCTGCGCCTTATCCAGGAAAGCTTCCGTAAAGTTGAGCTGGGAGCGATGAACCAACCCATCGACTATAAAGGGGACGATGAGATTGGAGCGCTCGTCAAGGATTATAACGAAAAACTAGCTGAACTCGAGTTAAAAGCCATGCAATTAGCCAGAAGTGAGCGCGAAACAGCGTGGCGCGAAATGGCCAAACAAGTCGCTCACGAAATAAAGAATCCACTGACGCCTATGCGATTGAGCCTGCAACATTTTGAACGTTCTTTTTCACCTGAAGATCCTAATGCAGAGCAAAAAATTCAAAAAATTGCTACCTCACTGGTTGAACAAATAGACGCACTTACCAAAATAGCCAACGAGTTTTCCAACTTTGCTAAAATGCCCAAAGCCAATGAAGAAAAACTCGACCTCGTTCCACTTCTGCAGCACATGAGTGATCTTTATTCTTCTAATGATGTCACCGTTGAATTCTCAAATTCAATTACAAGTAACGCCTTCATTTTTGCTGATAAAGACTTGTTGGTACGCGTATTCAATAATCTACTGAAAAACGCGATCCAAGCTTGTGAAGACCAATCACACATCCTTATCACAATCGTACTTCAAGAGCAGGAGGAACATCTGCACATCATCATTAAAGACAATGGAACAGGTATTCCTGAAACCATTCAAAATAAAATTTTCGTACCGAATTTTACCACCAAGAGCACCGGGACCGGGCTCGGATTAGCCATGGTCAAACAAATTATTAGTAACCACAATGGCGAGATCTGGTTTGATACAATCGAAGGGGAGGGAACAGCGTTCCATATACAACTGCCTAAACTACCGACAAAATCTTAGTAACTAATAAGCATCCGTTATTAGCTATTAGCGCTACCTGTGTATTGAAACGTGCAACACATTAAAGTTATCAAGTTTAGTCGAGCGATTCTTCTGTCAAATACTCAATTTTTGTTGCATTCTTTAATGCTTTATCGCTACAACTTCCCGAATACCACTAACAACGCATGCACCACCCCCGGAATAATAAAGAGGAGCGTTAATAACAAGTTCAAGAGGGTCTGAGTAAGATCCTCCGTAAAGATATAGACGGCTAGTGGGGGCAAAATAAAGCAAAGTGCCACTGTTAAAATAAAAAGTAAATCATTATTTGATGATTCTTCAGAAGATTGCGTTGGCGATTTCTCTGAATGCTGCTCCTCCTGTGGAGCAACTAATTGTTTCACATCTAACAATTGTAGAAAACTTCTTGCATTTTGTTCTTTGTAAGGATCATTCACATTCACTGAATTAGATGACAACATCGTTTCAGCCACATCGATTTTCTGAAATGAACCAACGTCTTTTGGACGTACATCAGTCTTTTTCTTTTCAATCTTCACGGATCCAACATCAGCATAAACCTCAGCTTGTTGAGCCGAATAAGAGGTGTGTTCTTTGCCTTCGGCTGTTCGTTGGTTTGCTTTTTTTGTAAGCGTTGCAACCGACTCATTTCGCTCGGGCTCCTCACTCTTAATCTTACGGACTTGATCAGTGGAATTAGCTTCCTGACCCGACGATTGCCCTTTTTTCTTAATAAACCATCCCGCTGTATATTTTCTTTTTTGAAAAAGACCATCTTTCACAACGTGATTCGACGTACCACAACTAATTAGAATAATTGATAACGTACAAAATATTATAAACTTCTTCATCCGTTTTTTAGAAGATAAGAGGCGACAAGCTCTTACGTATATAATTTATAGATTACTAATCTTTGGTAGAAGCTTTTGCTTTGAAGTATTCACGATTCATGCGCGCAATATTCTCTAATGAAATTCCTTTCGGGCATTCCACTTCACAAGCACCTGTATTTGAGCAGTTTCCAAAACCTTCAGCATCCATCTGATCCACCATACTTTGAACCCGCTCCTGAGCTTCCACCTCTCCCTGAGGCAAGAGTGCATATTGCGAAACTTTGGCAGAAACAAAAAGCATTGCAGAACTATTCTTACAAGAAGCTACGCAAGCACCACATCCTATACATGTGGCCGCATCGAAAGCGCGGTCAGCATGTTCTTTCTGAATAGGTAGCGAATTCGCATCTTGTGTATTACCAGAGGTATTCACAGAAATGTAACCACCCGCATGTTGTACGCGATCAAAGGCACTTCTGTCTACTGCGAGATCTTTCACAACAGGAAATGCCTTGGCTCTGAAGGGCTCAATATAAATGGTGTCTCCATCTTTAAACTTTCGCATGTGTAACTGACAAGTGGTTACGCCGCGATCTGGTCCGTGAGCTTCCCCGTTGATATAAAGCGAGCACGACCCACAGATTCCCTCACGACAATCGTGATCAAAAGCAACCGGCTCCTCACCTTTTTCTATCAACTGACTATTCAAAACATCCAACATCTCCAGAAAAGACATATCTGGTGAAATATCACTGATCGGATAGTCAACCATTTTTCCTTTTGACTTGGAATTTTTTTGCCGCCATATTTTTAATGTCAAATTCATAACTTCATCTTTTGTCATTCAACGAACAGTTGAATAGCAACTGCCCTGAATTTTTTATTTGTAACTTCTCGTTTTCAACTCAATGTTTTCGTAAACAAGATCTTCCTTATGCAAAACGGCTTCACTAGGTTGACCTTTGTATTCCCAAGCCGCTACATATTTATAGTTTTCATCATCGCGCTTCGCCTCACCATCTTCTGTTTGAGATTCTTCTCTGAAGTGACCACCGCACGATTCTTCTCGTTCGAGCGCGTCTTTTGCAAATAGTTCTCCTAGCTCCATAAAATCGGCTACGCGTCCAGCTTTAGCCAACTCTTCGTTAAATTCATTGCGCGTACCAGGAACGCGAACACCTTTCCAGAACTCTTCTCGCAACGCCTTAATCTCATCAATTGCCGATTTCAACGTCTCTGCATTTCTAGACATCCCGCATTTGTTCCACATAATTTTACCGAGGCGCTTGTGATAGAAATCGACAGGCTTTTCTCCTTTGTTGTTTACAAAATAATCCAATCGTTCAATCACCTCTTTCTCAGCTTGTTCAAACTCCTTTGTGTCAGTAGAAATTGCTCCAGTACGTATATCTCCAGAAAGATAATCTCCTATCGTATACGGTAATACAAAATAACCATCCGCTAATCCCTGCATCAAGGCAGAAGCCCCGAGACGGTTCGCTCCATGGTCAGAAAAGTTGGCTTCTCCAATCGCATAAAGCCCTGGAACAGATGTCATTAAATTATAGTCAACCCAGACACCTCCCATCGTATAGTGAACAGCCGGGTATATCATCATGGGTGTTTCATAAGGGTTTTCATCGACAATTTTCTCGTACATCTGGAAAAGGTTTCCATATTTATTTGCCACGGCCTCTTTTCCGAGCTTCTCAACGAGCGATTTGTCATTTTCATCGAGACCTTTGATATGTGCAGCTTCTTTTCCGTAACGTTCTATAGCAGAAGAGAAGTCAAGGTATACTGCCTCGCCCGTTTGATTAACCCCATACCCAGCATCACATCGTTCTTTTGCAGCGCGCGACGCCACGTCACGTGGAACGAGGTTACCAAAAGCAGGATAACGTCGCTCCAGGTAATAATCGCGATCTTCCTCTTTGATCTGTGTAGGACGCAATTTCCCGGATCGAATCGCTTCTACATCTTCTTTTTTCTTCGGCACCCATATACGACCATCGTTACGAAGCGATTCCGACATCAACGTCAATTTCGCCTGAAGGTCTCCGGATACAGGGATGCAAGTCGGGTGAATCTGCGTAAAACAAGGATTCGCAAAATAAGCTCCTTTCTTATGAATCTTCCACGCCGCAGAGGCATTACTACCCATTGCATTTGTTGATAAGAAGAAGATGTTCCCATAACCGCCAGAACCAACTACTACAGCATGTGCTCCATGGCGCTCAACTTCCCCGGTCACTAAATTCCGAGCAATGATTCCACGCGCTTTGCCATCAACTTTAACGACATCCATCATTTCATGACGGTTGTACATCTTGATTTTTCCTCGACCAATTTGGCGATTCATTGCTGAGTAAGCTCCCAGCAAAAGCTGTTGTCCTGTTTGACCTTTGGCATAGAAAGTACGCGATACGAGCACTCCTCCAAATGAACGATTGTCTAATAACCCACCATATTCACGTGCAAAAGGAACTCCTTGAGCTACGCATTGGTCAATAATATTAGCTGAAACTTCAGCCAAGCGATAAACATTGGCCTCTCGTGAACGGTAATCGCCACCCTTCACCGTGTCGTAAAACAAGCGGTAAATGGAGTCACCATCCCCTTGATAATTTTTAGCGGCATTGATCCCACCTTGTGCCGCAATCGAGTGTGCTCTTCGCGGTGAATCCTGAAAACAGAAAGCCTTCACATTGTAACCAAGCTCTGCGAGAGTTGCAGCTGCAGATCCACCTGCAAGCCCAGTACCCACGACAATAACATCAATATTGCGTTTATTGGCAGGGTTTACCAGATTTATATTGTTTTTATGATTGGTCCACTTATCCTTGAGTGGTCCTTTTGGTATATTTGCGTCTAAAGTTGCCATAGTCTCAAAAAATTAATGTGCGTTCATATAAAGTACTACTGCTGTGATAATGAATCCCAGTGGAATAGCAATGGAATAAATCACACCAAATTTTTTCAATCCATCGATGTACTTGTTATTCTGACCGATCGACTGAAACGCTGATCCAAAACCGTGAAGTAAATGCAACGCCAGCAAAATAAATGCTACGATATAAGCGATAACGCGATAAGGATTTTCAAACTTATGCAAGAGCTCTGAATAATAACGATTGGGATCAGCAGCATTCATTTCAATATACTTATAATTCATTTCTGGAATCCAAAAATCGATGAAGTGAAGTGCAAGAAATGCAAGAATCACCAATCCGGAATAAATCATATTTCTTGACATCCAACTGGAATTCGCGCCCCCTCTATTGCGTTTGTAGCTAATTGGCCGAGCTGCTCGATTGCGCGCTTCAAGAATGAAACCCATAATGAAGTGAAACACAACAGCAAAAATCAATATCGGCTGAGCAATAAACTGAACCACTACATTGGTTCCCATAAAATGCGAAAGCTCATTAAACGTTTCGGGGCTGAAAACCGCTGTAAAGTTAATTGTCAAGTGTTGTAACAGAAAGATCATGAGAAACAACGCTGAAAGCGCCATTGCGAACTTCCGTCCAATTGATGAATTAAAAAAACCTGATTTACTCATAAGTCTACACTATATTTCTATTTCTTTAACAGCAAATTTAAAGGTAAGTTTGAGTTTTTATGCAATTTCGACTTATTTAGAATGTTTTTAGATAAACGGATAATTGCTACTGGCAATTTTTTATGTTTACTAACTACAGACAACAAATGACGAGTAAATCGCTTTTATTCTCGCATAACAAATATGTGCCATTTCGCGATGAACAAAGACGTGGTCGGCGCTTTTAAGTTTAAAAATAAGGCTCCGTCGTTTCAAAAAGCTGATCATCACCTAAACAAACTTGCCAAAGTAATTCCCGGGCTCATAAAGTGTTTCCCAGGCTTTTTCCGATAAGAAACTATAAAACCTTACATCAAATCCTTCTTTTTCCAGAATATCCAGGTATTGCTCAAAACGAAACCGCTGAGAAGGAGCATGACCTTTGGGATATGGAGCCAATATGTAGATCGTTTTTTTCACGCACTGAAATATTCTTTTCAAATGTAATGAATTGCTCCATTTAAGTCGGGAGTTGATGTGTATATTTCATCGGGCACGGCAAGTAGTGATGGTCTGTGAAGGAAAGCTCCACTATTGATGCTCAATATTGATTGTATTGCATTTTTTCAAAATACAACACAGTCTATCCCTCAAAATAAAACTAATGACCCGATAGTTATCCAATAATCTAAAAACTATACAAAGATCAGCTCAACCTGTTTCATTAATCCATTTTCTCCCTTTCTCCGTCAAGCGATACCGTTGTTGTTTGCTTTTTTCATAATCAGGAATTGTATACTCCAGTAAGTTTAATTCTACGAGGGGCTTGATGTATTTTCTCCTGTTGAGTGACTGGTAGCTCAAATCCAACCCTTCTTCAATGATCGCTCTGCCTTTTTGGGGCTTCTCTTGGCAAAAGTTCAGTACGCTTAGGTGCTTGTCTGTCAGCGTGGCTAATGTCCACGCTTTTTTTTGTGTTTTTGATCTTGGAATGCTATAGTTAGAAACCCGTTCTTTTGCAATTTGTTGGTTTGGAGTTTGCTCACCAATCTCACTCATAAACCAGTCCAAATAAGCATCAATGCGACCACTCAAAAAATAGGGTAAACTCAATAAATAATACGTTTTCCCTT
>CAYFTH010000017.1:0-30951 GCA_964346075.1 uncultured Fluviicola sp.
AGTTCATGCTGACTGAATTGAGCTCACTTTCTCGATGGAAGTGGGCTCTTTTTATGTGAGCATCATTGTTCTCCTTCGTTCTTGAATTGGTTCAACTTACCAGACAAATAAGAAACCACAGTACCAAAACCAACGATACCTGACATGATTAATAAAGCGGCGAGTAGTTTTCCTATGTTGGTAACAGGATAATAATCGCCATAACCTACTGTAGAAACACTAATAAATGTCCACCATAATGCATCTTCCGCTGTTTTAATATTACCAACATTTTGTTCTGCCCACAGCACGAAAAAAGAAGACAGTATGATCACCGACAGTAAAATCATCACGATCCCTCCGTACAAACTCGATCTGCGATTAGAACGCAAGTATTCGATCAATGTCTGAGCAGAGTTGAAAAGACGAATAATGCGTATCACCCGAACAATTCTGGCCAGTCGAAATTCGTGCACCACCGGTATGGAGGATAGCAGGTCAAGCCATCCTACCGAAAAAAAATAACGTGATTTATTCTCAGCAGTAAACAATTCATCGAAGAAATCATAGAGAAAAAATGCGCAAAGTCCCCAATCATAATAGTTCAGCAAACGATAAAGCTCTGAGTCGTGATTGAGAAAAAAAGAAACGAAAAGCATTCCAATACTTACAACAGAGAATATAGCAATAGTAAGTTTAGTGATCGACATACACCTTTCTTTTAACCAAAAGTAAGATTTCTTAGCACTGGTACATCAAGAAAAAACATGTTTCCCGCTCACCTTGTTTTTTTTCGTAGCCATTCATGTATGATTGCAATCGGAAATAACATGAAAAAGTTATAGAAAATATCCTCTACGGGAATGGTATAAATACGTGGCCCCATAATATGCTCTTCACTATACCAAACGACAGGTTCAGGGGTTGCAGCACCAGTCAGAACACCATTAACAATTAAAAACGGTAGTTGAGTAAGAAGAAATGCAACTAAGAAATATGGATACCACTTTGGTGTAAATCCAAAATAGACAATCCAGTTGATTATTCCTGCACCGAGGAGAGCATAAAATGTGTACCAATTCTCATGAAAATAGATGGCCAGGAAAAGTGAAGTCAACGTGAATACCAACGAGAAATAGTAAGAAATACGAACAGGTCGGAAACTGGGGAAGTATGCCTTAACAACCTCATAAATGAAAAGACAGGCATAAGGTACAGTAAAAAAAAAGAGGCATTCTTCTAATGGAAGATTAAAAATGGTAATTCCTGTAAGGTAGTCTGGGTTGAACCCCCAAATACCATTCTCAGTAAAATAGACATCCCAGGCAATAAATCCAGCGCCGACTAATATTATTCCAGGAAGAATTGTTTTCCAGTGGGTATAAAAATGTACTTTTTTGTCGAAACTGAGCACGAATGGCCCTGCTAAACTCAAAATGTTAATCCAGAGGTATAAACTCATGATTTTCCATGTTTCAGGCGATACGATCTCCTCGCTTCTTTGTAATATTTGAATGGAACCACAAGCATTCCAAAACACTCACCGTGTTCCTTTCCCCTGTGTTTATGATGTACTTTGTGCGCCTTGCGAATCGCCATAAAAAAGGGGTGTTCTATATCGCGTAGAAATTTGAGACGGCGGTGAATGTAGACATCGTGGAAGAGAAAATAAGCAAATCCATAGGCTGCGATTCCAAACCCGATCCATACCGAGAGATAAGCGTTATTCATCATACCCAACATGATACACAGCCAGGAAGGAATGGCATAGATTAGAAAAAACACATCATTCCGCTCAAAAACACCTTCTTCAGGAACGTGGTGATCTTTGTGAAACCTCCACATAAATCCATGCATGACATATTTATGCATGGCCCAGGCACTGAACTCCATCACTACAAATGTCCCGATTAATACTAAAGGTCCCCACCAATACATGTTTAAAAAATATTTTGAATCGTAAAAAACATTATCTGAATAAAAAACAGAACTACAGCCACTTTGTTTGGTTCGTTCAATCGGTTACCAAAATATAAAATCTGAAGCAATAATGCGACTAAAAACCAACCTATAAAATTAGATACAGGTATTGCGCCATTCCATGTCCAGTAATCACTTTCAATGGCTACAGGTTCTATCAAAAGATCTAATGAGAGCATCAATGACGTCGCGAGAAAAGCTTTCAACAACCAGTGAGATTTAAGTCTGGCTACTACTGCTGCAGCAATAATGGTCAGCATGACCCAATTAATTCCAATGATTAGCGGCACTCCTGACCAAAGAGGACCAAGGTTTTTTCCATATACATAATCACCGAAAAGATAGCCCGTGTGGACTCCAAGCCACTCAGCACTCATACCTATAAAAAAACCAAGGACGCAAAAAAGGTAAAAGCGTAAGGAGTGGTGAATCCGAGCGAGGATCAAAATAACAAAGGAAACAGCAAGATTTAAAAAGCTGAGTTCCAAAAAAGAGTCGCGACTCTCAGAAAGTAGTCCAACTGTCCCTACAGTATAAAAGATGATCAATAGGATTACCAGTAATAATCGCTTATACCGTCGAAAATATTCCTGAAACTTAACTGCTCGAATCATTCTTCACTGTTACGGAAAAAGAAACAACTGATTAAAGAAAAAGTTTCAGAGCAATAATTACCATTGGCTATAGCCTCCTTCTAATTCAAGCACATGTTTAAACCCTGCTTCTTTCATTTTCTTCAAGGCTGTTGCACTTCTCCTTCCAGATTGACAATAAATTAAATATTTGTAATCTTTGGAAATCTGGTCGATGCCTCTTTGGAAAACAGCGCTAGTAACGTCGAGGCTCTTTGCTCCTTCTATATGGCCTGACTCATATTCTTCTACAGTACGGACGTCTAGCACAACATAATCTCCAGACTCCAGAGCAGTCTTGAATTCTTCCTGAGTTATACGTTCGATGCGTTCTGTTTGTGCTTTCTCAGGTTGCTGAGCAAATAAACTAAAAGAAGTTAAAAAAAGTAAAAATGAAAGGATACTCAAAATTTTCATAATGTGTTATTTTAATATTTCTAGTTAAAAATACACAAAAGCAACGTCAATACCTATTTTGATCAATGGAAATTAATCAATTTTGAATCAACCAATTGCGACAAGTCACAACACCGTATTTTCGGCTTAACTGAATCAATTGCGAAATAATTGTAACGTCTACATTTTTTTTTGAACTTTGCCCCGCTTTAAATGTTCGATAACAAATCATATTTTGACGAAAGAAACCAGAAATATTGTCATAGCAGGAGGAACAGGCCTCATTGGAGAAGAATTGGTTAAAACACTTCGAGAAAGAGGTCATGATGTACGGGTGCTCAGTAGATCTCAAAAAGGCAAGGGCTTTTATCACTGGTCTCCTAAAGAGAAAAAGATAGATCCTGAAGCTTTCAACAATGCAGATACGATCATCAATCTGGCTGGAGCGGGTATAGCGGATAAAAAGTGGTCTGAAAAACGTAAAAAAGCTATTGTAGATTCTCGCGTTAAATCGACACAAGTATTGCACGAAGCTAGTAAGAACGTGCCAACATTACGACAGTACATTTCTGCTTCTGGAATCAATTGTTACGGATACAATCAACCCGATCGTTTTCATCGAGAAACAGACGATTTTGGTAATGATTTCCTTTCCACTGTCGTAAAGCGATGGGAAGAAGCTGCGGATTTATTTCAAAATCGCTGTAAAGTAACCAAAGTGAGAACCGGAGTAGTACTTACAAATGAAGGCGGAGCCCTCCCCACAATTGCCAAAACGGTTCAAAATTATGTGGGAGCACCCCTTGGATCTGGTGACCAATGGATGCCCTGGTTGACCAGAGAAGACATGGTTCGTATTTACGTTCATTTAATTGAAAATGAGTGCGAAGGAACCTTTAATGCCGTTGCAAAAAACACATCCAATAAAGCATTTACAAAGACGCTGGGTAAAGTGTTGAAAAAACCTGTTTTACCTATCCACGTTCCCGCTTTTGTTATGAAGCTTATACTCGGTGAAATGTCGTCTATGCTGTTGCAAGGGCTTAAAGCGGATCATAGTAAATTAAAAGACACTGGTTTCCAGTTCAAGCACACCGATCTCAATGAAGCACTTCAATCGATCTATAACGATTAAATCAATTTCCGCTTCATGTAACGCCATACCAATATAAGAGCTAAACCAAAAATAAGCACCACAAGACTGATCCACAAAGCAGTAACATATTGACCATAAATATAATTCCCCGTTGCAAATAAGCATCCAAAAACGACGACAGTTCCAAGTGCTGTTGCAGCAATACCGTAAGGAAGGTTCCAAGATTTTTTAGAGGTTACAATCGTTTCGCCATCTTGTTTTGCGTGAGCTCTGACTTTTTTCCATCCAGGACCACCAGGTTGTGTTTTTTGGTAAAAACGATACAGTGTTGTTGACTTTTCAGGTGTAGTAAATAGTGTTGTTGCAACCCAACAAACTGTCGTTATAGCCACCACAAATGGATATTGTGCCCATTCCGGAAAAAAGCCCGCAGTGACTATTTGACCATCGATATTTTGAGCGCCAAATAAGCTAGCACCAACAGGAGTAAAATGGATGAGTAACGAAATTGTCCCTGAAGCGAACATCGCCACAATCTCACTCCATGCATTGATACGCCACCAAAACCAACGCAACAGAAATATGAGCCCAGTGCCCGCACCAAACATTAAAATAATTTCGAAAAGTTGTTTAGCATCCTGAAGTATTAGTGCCAAACCACTACTGGCCACCATCAGTAAAATCGTAGAAAAGCGACCCGCAAAAACAAGTTCCTTTTCAGAGGCCTTAGGGTTCACGTGTTGTTGATAGAAATCGTTCACAATATAGGAAGATCCCCAATTGAGGTGCGTTGATATCGTCGACATGTAGGCAGCACCTAACGATGCCAACACTAACCCCAGAAGTCCGGCAGGCAGGTGCGTCAACATTGCGGAATACGCTAAATCGTGCCCAAGTTTATCCTGAGCTACATTTGGAAAAGCTTCCTGCAGGCTGTTGATATCCGGATAAACGACTAATGAAGCTAATGCAACAACAATCCACGGCCATGGGCGAAGCGCATAGTGCATAATGTTAAAGAAAAAAGTAGCACCTACTGCGTGATTTTCATTTTTAGCCGCTAACATTCGCTGTGCGATATACCCCCCACCTCCAGGCTCTGCTCCCGGGTACCAAGCACTCCACCACTGCACTGCCAGAGGAATGATCAAAATCCCAATGAGCGCTTCAGGCTGGTCGAACCGGGGTAATAAATCAATTTTTTCATGGACATTAGCATGTTCCAAAAGCGAGGTTAAACCACCAACTTCAGGCATATTAACGATATAAATCGCTGCACCAATTGCACCACCCATAGCCACAAAAAACAATAGAAAATCTGTATAAAGTACGCCGCGAAAACCACCCAGAGCACTAAAAATAACGGTAATCGTGCCCGCAACACCAATAACCTCCAGTGCTGAAAACCCGAGCATCACCTGACCAATTTTAATTGCAGCCAATGAAACAGCTGCCATCGCTATTATATTAAAACCAATGCCAAGATAAATGGCGCGAAAACCACGTAAAAATGCAGCTGGTTTTCCTCCATATCGCAATTCATAGAATTCCATATCGGTAGTTACGTTCGATCGCCTCCAAAGTTTGGCATATACAAAAACCGTGAGTAATCCCGTCAACAGAAAGGCCCACCAGATCCAATTACCTGAAACCCCATCTTCCCGGACAACATTAGTCACGAAGTTCGGGGTATCCGTAGAAAAAGTTGTTGCAACCATTGAAAAGCCCAGCAACCACCAGGGCATATTTCTTCCTGATAAAAAAAACTCCTTACTGTTTTTTCCAGCGCGTTTAGAGACGACGATCCCGATAGATACAATCGCTGCAAAAAACACAGCGATGATCACATAATCGATTGTAACGAGTTCCATGTGTTCAATTCAAAAGTTTGGTCAGACCCTAAAAGTAGTAACAATTCGAGGATTGGCGCAACCCTCTCTTATGTTATTAATCTTCAAAACAATAAAAATGCATTCTACAATGCAAACTTTTATAATTATCATGATGAACAGACCACATTTTTTATTAACTTAATTATGTTTTCGAGGTTCAAAACAAATTGAAATGAACCAGGTCAAAAAAAAATTGTTAAGAACAAAAAAATAGGCTAAAATTAACGACAGATAAAAATATTTAATTACATTTGATTATTATGTAATCATTTTAACGATTAAAAACACATCACAACATGGTAAGTTTAAGCAAAGGAGACAAGGCGCCAGAATTTAGTGGTAAAGATGAAAAAGGAAACACCGTAGAGCTGAGTGATTTTGAAGGAAAGAAGTTAGCATTATATTTTTACCCTAAAGACATGACACCGGGCTGCACAAATCAAGCCTGTAATTTGCGGGATCATTTTGAAACACTGAAGCGTCACGGCATTAAGGTGGTGGGCGTGAGTCCTGACGATGAAAAACGTCATCAAAAATTCATCGCAAAACATGATTTACCATTCACTTTAATTGCTGACCCTGATCATGAATTGCTCAAAGCTTATGACGTATGGGGGTTGAAAAAATTTATGGGACGCGAATACGACGGTGTGCACCGCACTACCTTTCTGATCAATGAAGAAGGCAAGATTCACGACGTGATCAAAAAACCCAAAACCAAAGTTCATGCAGAAGAAATCTTAGATCGATTTGAATAATATTGATATTAATCTTAAGATCGTAAAAAGTTTACGACCTACTAACCTAAATTTGCTAAAAAATAAACGATATGGCAGACTCAAAGAAAACAAAAGAAAAATCAGGTGCCAGCGCTGACAAAATGAAGGCGTTGCAGTTGACAATGGACAAAATGGAAAAAACCTTTGGAAAAGGCTCCGTTATGAAACTCGGAGATGGTGTAATCGAAGATGTTGAATCAATATCTTCAGGATCTGTGACAATGGATCTCGCGCTAGGCGTTGGAGGATATCCAAAAGGACGCGTAGTTGAAATTTATGGACCAGAATCTTCGGGGAAAACAACACTTGCTATTCACGCGATTGCAGAGGTACAAAAGAAAGGTGGCATAGCGGCAATTGTCGATGCTGAACACGCATTTGATCAATTTTATGCACAAAAACTGGGTGTTGACACCAGTGAGTTGATCATCTCACAACCCGACAATGGAGAACAGGCTTTGGAAATAGCCGATAACCTCATTCGATCAGGAGCAATTGACCTTTTAGTGGTAGACTCTGTAGCGGCATTGACGCCAAAAGCGGAAATTGAAGGTGAAATGGGCGATAGTCAAATGGGATTACAAGCCCGATTAATGTCTAAAGCGTTGAGAAAACTAACGAGCTCCATCAACAAATCGGGTACTTGTTGTATTTTTATCAATCAATTGCGGGATAAAATTGGTGTAATGTTCGGCAATCCTGAAACGACAACAGGAGGTAATGCATTAAAATTTTATTCTTCTGTCCGCGTAGATATTCGGCGTTCCAGCCAAATCAAAGACGGCGATGAAGTAATTGGCAACCGAACTAAAGTAAAAATTGTCAAAAACAAAGTGGCTCCGCCCTTTCGAAAAGCCGAATTTGATATTATGTACGGTGGCGGAATTTCCAAAGTTGGTGAGTTACTCGACCTCGGTGTTGACCTAAATATCCTGAAAAAGAGCGGATCCTGGTTCTCTTATGGTGAAACGCGATTGGGCCAGGGACGAGATGCAGTCAAACAAATTATTGGAGATAATCCAGAATTGATGGAAGAGTTAGAAGAAAAGATTAAAGAAGCGCTCGCTTCCAAAGAGGAGCAGGTGTAAACTGCATATCGTTTCAAAAGGTGCGGCTTGGTCTGCACCTTTTGTTTTTAACCGACGATACAAGACTACTTTCAATAGTCGGAAACTTAAAATTAATCCGTTGCAGCAACTCAGGTTCTTCGTAGAGCATATACAACTGTATTACTCTAAAGCTAAGGATTGTTTTTCAAAGCCACTTGTTGGTCAACATACCGCTTAGAAATTCCATATATTGCTGAATATTTTAACATATCAGGCAACATTTTGATTATCGAAACGTTTCACCTTCACTAATATGAATAAATGGGGAGTAATAGGATGTGGTTGGCTCGGTTTGCCATTTGCGAAAGCACTTGTTTCGCAGGGAGCGCATGTTATTGGTACAACAGCTTCTAACGCTAAAATACCGTTGCTCGAATCTCATAATATTCATCCCAAACTATTGAAGCAACAAGACTTCTTTAAGGATTGGGAAGCGTTACCAACGCTGGACTATGTCCTTCTCAACATTCCTCCGAGTCAATTTAAAGATTCCTACGCCAAAGCTATGTCAAACATCGTTGAACAATTGGATCAAAACTGCAAACTGATATTTATTAGTTCAACTTCTGTTTATCCGAATAATGGTGCGATCGTTCATGAAAAATCACCAGCTTCAGGAACGAATCGAAATGGTCCGTATGTGGCGCAGGCAGAAAAAGCCCTGCGTACTGTTAATCCCGATCATACTACCATACTGCGTTTGGCAGGTCTTGTCGGGGGTGACCGCCATCCTGCAAAATTCATGCAAGGGAGGGACATCGGAGGGGCCAACAACCCTGTCAACCTCGTTCATCGATCAGATTGTTTAACTGCAATAAATGCCGTTCATCAAAAAAATTGCTGGGGTGAAACAGTCAACATTTGCGCATCTGATCATCCCAAGAAAAAAGTATATTATAAACACGCAGCTGAATCACTAAATCTCGATACAATAAGCTTCAATACATCTCCTCAGTCATACAAAATTGTTAGTAATCAGCACTCCAAATCTTTACTTGACATGGAATATAAATATGATTCACCATTTGATTTTCCGATATAATATGGTGGAAGGGTTGATTATGGTTAAATTTGAAATATGTTCTTGAAAAAATTGATTTACATCTCAATTATTTTTCTGGCTTTCACATCGAGAGCAGAGCACATTGTTGGTGGAGAGATTTTTTATGACTGTTTGGGCAACAATCAGTATCGCGTCATTATTAAAGTCTATCGCGATTGCAACAGCACAGGCGCCGACTATGACTCTCCGTTGAATTTAGGTGTTTTCCGCAACTCAGATAACTCGCTTTACAACAACTTTTCAGTTGCTTATCCAGGCAGCGATGTATTGCCCGTTACGTTCAACAATCCTTGCGTAACGCCTCCCAACGACATTTGTGTTCAAGAAGCTATTTACGCTAAAGTAATTTCGCTCCCTGATAATCCTCAGGGTTACAAATTAGTTTATGAACGCTGTTGTCGAGGTCCGGGTATCGTGAACTTAACCAATCCTGACGCTGAAGGGTTAACACTTACTGCAACTATTCCAGGGACTAACTCTGGCATCAATTGCAATAGTAGTCCTCGATTTGACAACTATCCACCGCTCTTATTGTGTAACAATGAAGAGTTGATTTTCGACCACGCAGCTACTGACCCCGACGGTGATGTCATCGAATATGAACTTTGCACACCTTTTCATGGAGGTTCGCAGGCTACTCCCATGCCAAGCCCGCCGAATAATCCACCTTACAATAATATCAATTGGGAAAATGGATTCTCGGCGACACAGCCCTTCGGAAACAATGGGCCTATTAATTTGGACCCCAATACTGGTTTACTTACCGCTTCTCCATCAATGATTGGGAAATTCGTGGTCGGTGTGTGCGCTAAAGAATACCGTAATGGGAATCTCATCAGCGTAACTCGCCGCGACTTTTTGTTTACTGTTTTTAATTGTGATATATCCACCGATGCTGACATTGTCCCCCAGGAAGAATTATCGAGCTTCAATAGTTATTGTGACGGATTAACCATTGACTTTGAGAATGAAAGTTATGGGGGTACCAATTATCAATGGCATTTTGGAGACCCCGCTAATCCAGGTCCGAATAGCACAGCTTACGAACCTAGCTACACGTATCCGGGAGAGGGCGTATATAATGTTATGTTGGTGGTGAATCCCGGGTGGTCTTGCACCGATACAGCCTACCGAACTTTCGAAGTATACGAACCTCTAAATGTGTTCTTCGATGCGCCCGATGCACAATGTATTACCTCAAACAATTTCAATTTTGAAGGTGAGGGTGATTATGGTACGGGAGCCACATTCTCCTGGAATTTCGGCGCATATGCAAACCCTTCCAATGCAGCGACAGAAGATGTATCAGGAGTTGTATTTGATTCTTCAGGCTATCGGGAAGTTACCTACGAAGTAGATTGGAACGTTTGCAATGAAAGCCATACGGATTCCGTTCTGGTCTATCGCGAACCTACCATTAATTTTGGGATTGAGCCGGGCTTATACTGCGCTCCATTCCAAGCCGAGTTTATTGACAGTAGTGCCGCTGATGCCCCCATTGACTATTTTTGGGATTTTGGCGATGGCGCCACATCCACTGCATCAGACCCCGTACATATTTATGACACACCTGGTCTTTACGATGTGAGCCTCAATATTCAAGTAACGGAAGGTTGTATAGCAGACCTCACGCTCAACAAACCGGGCCTCATTGAGGTTTTTCCAGCACCAATCGCTGGATTCTCAGTCTCTCCGGAAGAAACCGATGCCTTTAACACAGAGATTTCTATAATGGATGAAAGTATCGACAGTCAAGGATCTTTTATCTACCAATTAAATGATTCAGTAGATACTACACAGCGCAATTTGACCTATCACTTTTTATCAGGTGGGTATCACTACCCCTATCAAGTGGTAAAGAATCAATACGGGTGTGTAGATACTGCAGTACGAGAGATTTATGTTGAACCTCAGACCACCTTTTATATCCCCAATGCCTTTACACCAAATCGCGATGGCTCCAATGAAAGGTTCTTACCCGTCATTTTTGATGTTTCAGAATATGAGTTTAGAATTTTCAATCGTTGGGGAGAACAAATTTTTTATTCCACCAACCCCAACGTGGGATGGAATGGAACCATCGATGGCAATTTCGCTCCGGACGGTGTTTACATCTGGCAATTGCGATTCAGGGATCATCGCTCCATCTATGAAGAGCATACTGGCCATTTCACCCTTATACGCTAATTGAATCGCTCAGGAAAAGTGTTGCGGAAATGTGATCTGCTTGTAGTTTTCCTGTGTCTGTCAGGTATATGGTATTTCCTTTGCGCTCTAGAAGTGAGTAATCCTCAAAAATATTGAGTTCTCGCATAAAAGACGGAGGAATATCATGTATGTTCTGTAACTTTTCTAAAGAGACCCCCCATTTTGTTCTCATCCCCGTCATGACCAGCTCGTTAAATTGATCTACTAACGTCAACTCCTCACAAGAATAGGCACACGTATCGCTGGTAATCTTTTTAATGTAGTCGCGGTTATTGGCGACATTCCATTTGCGTGATGTGCCGTTGAAAGAATGTGCCGAGGGTCCAATCCCTAAATAATGCTTGCCGCACCAATAATTGGAATTATGAATGGAATAATTGGATTTTCGAGCAAAATTTGAAATTTCATACTGCTCATAGCCAGATGAAGATAACTCTTTTAAAAGTATTTCGAATTGACGAGATTGGGTTTCCTCCGAAGTGGCAGAGACTCGACCTTTTTTAATCCAATTTGCAAGCGCTGTCTTATCCTCAATGGTAAGACAATAAGCTGAAATATGTTCGGGCGCAAGCTTTAAAAGTTGTTCAATATTCGCACGCCAATCGTCATTCGTTCTATTGGGCAATCCATACATAAGATCTACAGTCAGGTCAAACCCGTAATGTTGAGCGAGTTGAATGGCTGCTGTTGATTCTTGGGGTGAATGAGCGCGATTCATCCATTCAAGATCTTCAGAACGAAACGACTGAACACCCAGACTTAGTCGCGAAACTCCAACGTTTTTTAACGTATTCAGCAATTCATGTGTAACGTCATCGGGATTCACTTCAAAAGTAAATTCTTTGACATGTTGAGTCGGATAAAAAGCGTCCACTGTTTCCAAAATACTACAAAGTTCTTCTTCATCCAGCAAAGACGGTGTACCACCACCAAAATATATCGTTTCAATGGGTTGCTCCTTCAAATACCCTCGTTCATTTTCGAGTTCCTTGCACATCGCCTTAATTAAGGATTTTCGATAAGATGAAAAAGTAGTGCTAAAGTGAAAGTCACAATAGGAACAAGCCTGCTTACAAAAAGGAACATGAATGTAAATACCCGCCATAGGACAAAACTACGATTTGTTTCCTACATTTATAAATGTTTTCATTCGAGTCAACTATTTTTTTTATCAGATAGGGTTAATTCGAAAGTATTTTTATAAATTCAATGTAAATGCACGAAATTTAAATTGTAAGAATTATGAACAAAACAACCACAACCCAATCACCTGCTGAATTTACAAAGAAGTTCATCAATGAAACCAATCGTTCTGTTTTTCTGACCGGAAAAGCTGGAACGGGTAAAACAACATTACTCAAAAAAATAATTGACGCTACACATAAAAACACGGTGGTTGTTGCTCCGACCGGAATAGCAGCACTCAACGCCGGTGGTGTTACGATCCATTCGTTCTTTCAGCTACCTTTTGGAAGTTTTTTACCTACAGATGAGCATCCTCCTTTTATCTCTGACCGCACACAAGTACACACCAAGGCAACCCTCATGCGCAACTTTCGGATGAATCAACAGCGAAAAGCAATCATTCGAAATCTCGAGTTACTTATTATTGACGAAGTCAGCATGCTCCGAGCTGATATTCTGGATGCCATGGACCATGTATTGAGAAAAGTCAGAAGAAATAATACTCCTTTTGGTGGAGTTCAACTCCTTTATATTGGAGATTTACTACAACTTCCGCCTATCGTTAAACGCGAAGAAAAAGAAGTGCTTAAAAAATTTTATCAGGGTCATTTTTTCTTCCATGCAAAAGCCGTAAAGGAACGTCCACCACTCTACATTGAATTGGATAAAATCCATCGTCAGGATGATAAGAGTTTTATTGAAATTTTGAACCATTTGCGCAATAATTTTGTATCTGACAGTGATGTTGAAGTTTTAAATCAATATGTGAAACCAAAATTTGACTCTACAGAACATGAAGGGTTTATCACCTTAACGACACACAACAGGAAGGCGGAAGAAATGAACGCCGACTCACTCGCCGCATTGAAGGACAAAACATATAAATATAGTGCTGAAGTCACAGGGGATTTTCCCTCTCATATGTTTCCGCTTGCTGATACACTGCATCTGAAGGTAGGTGCTCAAGTCATGTTTGTCAAGAATGACATATCCTATGAAAAACAATTTTACAATGGGAAAATTGGACGTGTATCCAAACTAAGTCAGGAAGCCATTCACGTTCATTTTCCTGAAGAAAATTTAACTATCGAAGTAGAAAAATACGAATGGGAAAATGTAAAGTATTCACTCGATGAAAAATCTGGTGAAATACAAGAAGAAGTGAAAGGAACGTTCGTTCATTTTCCAATCAAATTGGCATGGGCCATAACTGTACATAAAAGTCAGGGATTAACCTTTGAGAAAGCGGTTCTTGATTTGAATAAAGTGTTCGCCCCTGGTCAGGCTTATGTTGCCCTTTCACGACTCCGTTCATTGAAAGGGTTGGTCTTACTCAACCCCATTCGTTTGAACGGTTTAAGTAATAACCAGCACGTTGAGGACTATGCTCAAAATAAGGCTTCGACGAATGATCTTGCAGAGCAGCTGGAAACGAGCACAATATTGTTCTTAAATGAAAAATTAGCCGAAGCTTTTAACTGGGATCAAACTGTAAGTAAATGGTTAGCTCTTGAACACGCTCATAAAAATGCCAGTGAACGCTCGGAAATGGGTAAAAATACTGAATGGTTTAGCAGACAAGTTCAGTTATTACTCCAAACACTCGAGCCTGCGCGCAAATTTCGCAATCAATTATTTCGTATGTGTCAACCAACGACCTTTGATATTGATGCCGTATATGAACGAGTCGAGGCCGCCTATCAATATTTTATAAAATTTTTGGAGCCTGTCTTTCGGGAAAACTTAAAACAATTACTCCTACTCGGAACAAAAACAGGAACTAAACAATATGTTGAAGAATTAGCTGAACTTGATGAACAAATCACGACAGTGATTCTGGATTTGAAAAAAGCTAGAGCCCTTTGTGATCAGATGGCCCGTGGCAATGACCTCACCAAAGAAACTGTTTGGAATGAGCAGGTCAGAAATTTCAAAGTGGCAAAAATACAAGTGGTCAAAGATGAAATTCGCCGGGAAAACCCCGATGTAAAGCAGTTAAATAATACTGTAGTCGATAACAAAAAGGCAAAATCAAAAAAGAAATCGAAAAAATCCACCTATGAAAAAACCTTCGGGTTATTTCAAAAAGGCTGGAATGCTCAAGAAATAGCAGACCAACGGAGCTTGACCGTCAGTACGGTAAACCGCCATTTCTCTAAACTTATCAAAGATGAAAAGGTCGCAATAGAAGAGGTACTCGATGAACAAAAATTACAATACCTCAAAGATGAATTGGGCTCGGAAATAGAAGGGCCGCTCGGAGAAATAAAGGAAAAGCTGAAAAGTGACGTTTCCTGGGATGACCTGCATTTATATCATGCCAGCTTACTCATTTAGTTCGTCCATATGACGCACAAACTTTGACAACAATGTTACGATATCTTTATAAGCCGAAAAACTGAGCTCCTCATAAGTATCGTGCACGTCATGATAATGTTTATTTTTTCCCATGGTATAGATAAAAAAGCTGGGAACACCTTTCTTATGAAAATAATAATGATCACTGTTGGCGGTTTCACCTCGTGCTTTGATGGTTTTTAAATGGTTATCATTGAGTGATTTTAATTGGGAAAATGCCGCTGTGTGCACTTTACCGTTCACGGCAGTAATACCGTCTTCCCCACTCCCCATAATATCCAGGTTCAACAAAAATTGAATGTCTTCGAAGTCCAATGCGGTGTTCTCCACGAAATACTTGGATCCCAGCAATCCCGCCTCTTCACCAGCAAAAGCAATGAACACGAGGTTATAATCACAAGGATTTTCTACAAAATGGTCAGCTAAAGAAATCAACATGGCCGTACCGCTAGCATTATCATTAGCCCCTGGAAAATAAGTACTTCTATTGGTACCCATCCCGCCCAAATGATCATAATGTGCAGTAAAAACAACCGTTTTCGCATCATCATTGGCAGCAGGCAAATAACCGACCACATTCTGACTCGTAAAATCCTCGATAAAACTGGCGTCAACTTGAAACGCAATGGTATCTTCAAACGCAATTTCAGCAGCTTTGACGATCATAATGGCATGGTCATATTGATATCTCCCCACTGACCAGGTAAATTTTTGCTGTGTTGTGAAGATCACATGTCCAACTTTGGCAAGCCCCTGGAGTTCACGCATCAATTTATTCTCGGTTTTTGGATCTGCTCCATTCAAATCGACAAAAAAAGTATTCGCCCGATCGGAACGCACTTCCTTAATAGCATTGCGTAAAAGTGCCTTGTCTGAAACGACTGAAGTATCCAGGTAAACGGCTTTGACCTTTCCGCGTCCCTGTCCGGAAGCACTGGCTACGATAAAATCTTCACCTGTTTTCAGTGTGCGCCCATTAACGGTCAACGAAACGGTATCCCGAAAAGAATTAACACTATGGTTGAACGGCTGCAAATAGGACGAATCTTCTAAAAATGGTTGTAACCCACTCGATTCAAATTCACGAGCAAGAAAGCGTGCTGCTTTATTAACGCCGTTGTTTACATATCCGCGACCGTAAAGTGAATCGCTGCAAAGAACTTCTGTGACCCTTCTCGCTTTCTGAATTTGAGCATCAACATTCCCACAGATAAAGATCGAAATGATTATAAAAAAAAGGCTACGCATCTGCATATCTTCTGCTTATTAGTTTTACGAACTCTTCCACTGAGCTATTTTCCTCGTCCCATTCATATTTAGTAGCGATCTGACTTAACAACTGATGTGCCTCTTTATTGGATGCTAGCTGATCGAGGGTCGAGAGGTATTCATTAAAAACCTCATGATTCCCATCAAATAGTTCCGAAATAAATTGTAATTTATCGTTCAGACCAATTGCTCCTTTCAGAGAGCCTATTTTTGAAGCCCCCAGTTGATCGGAAAGGGTGCTTTTATGTAACCCCATGAAATGTTCATAAAACGATTTAGTCTCATCCTGATGCTTCCCGGGAAGATCATTTGTTGAAGTTGCTATTTTCGACTGCTCGGTTGTGTTTTCCTCTTTTTCATCAGTATCTTCAGCTGAAACTGCCGGATCTTGACCTTCCTTAAAGGTACCTCCAGCGGGAGGATTATCCTGTTGAACTGGATTTTTATCAGGTGATTCAGGAACTGGAGAAGGCGATTCGTCAAATTGGTCATCTCCAGTAAAATCAAATTTAATCGCTCCAGAATCGGTTTCGTTATCTAACTTTTCCGCTTTAGGCTGCTCAGGAGTTGGTGCTGATTGGTCTTTTCTGTTGTAAACATTTTCTTCTTTTGCTTTATAGTGCAAAATAACAGCACGTTCGTAGAGTTTTCGTGATAAGTTTTCAAACTCCTGAAGTTCTTGAGCGTTCAGATGATCCTCATCGAGTCTTTCACTCAATTCTTTTAATCGCTTCGTAATTGTTTGATGTGTGTTGAATGTACCCATAATGTTTTCTCGTTGTGAGCATTCAAAGGTAAGCAAAAATGAAAACACCTCCTCTCAAATATGAAAGAAGGTGTTTGCAAGGCTTAAAGCGTCAATTATTAAAGTGTACCTCTCAATTCTTGTTCGCGTTCAATGGATTCGAAAAGTGCTTTAAAATTACCAGCGCCAAAACCACGAGCTCCCATACGCTGAATAATTTCGAAGAATAATGTCGGTCGATCCTCCACTGGCTTAGTGAAAATCTGAAGCAAATATCCTTCTTCATCCGCATCAACCATAATTCCAAGTTCTTGAATCTTTTTGATGTCTTCTTGTAATTCATGGTCATGCGCTCCAAGTCGTTCTGGAACCTCATCGTAATAAGTCTGAGGAGGGACACTCAAAAACTCAACACCTCTGCTTCTCAAATCAGCTACAGTGGTGAGGATGTCATCCGTGGCAACTGCGATGTGTTGAACACCTGGACTTTCATAATAATCGAGGTATTCCTCAATTTGAGATTTCTTTTTCCCCTCCGCTGGTTCATTAATTGGGAATTTGATACGGCCATTTCCATTAGACATCACCTTGGACATAAGTGCTGAATAATCCGTATGGATTTGTTTATCATCAAAAGAAAGGAAGTTTTCAAAGCCCATTACCTCCTCGTACCATTTTACCCAGGTATTCATTTCATTCCAACCCACATTACCAACCATGTGGTCAATAAATTTGAGACCTGTAGGAGTCGGATTATAATCCGAATCCCACTTCTTATATCCTGGTAAAAACGCACCATTATAATTTTTACGCTCAACAAAAATGTGCACCGTTTCACCATATGTGTAGATTCCCGCGCGCACGACTTCTCCGTCGTCGTCTTTTTCTACAGTTGGCTCCATAAAAGATTTAGCACCGCGCTTTGTCGTTTCTTCATACGCTAATCGTGCATCTTCGACCCACAGTGCAATAACTTTTACACCATCACCGTGTTTTTTCACATGTTCTCCGATCGGAGATTCGCTATTCATTGCAGTGGTGAGTACAAGACGGATTTTATTTTGTTTGAGCACATAAGATGCCCGGTCCTTAATGCCCGTCTCCAAACCTGCGTATGCATGCGATTGAAAACCAAATGCCGTCTTATAAAAGTGAGCCGCTTGTTTGGCATTACCCACATAAAATTCTACGTAATCAGTTCCTAGTAACGGGAGGAAATCTTGAGCTCCTTCAAAGATCTTTTCCAATCCGTATTCTACATTTTTTACTTCTTTTCCCATAATTTCTATTTCTTGATAAATTAAAAATCGTGCTTATTCTAACCAGCTGTAAACATAGTCATCATCAGCAATATTCAATGCCGTTTGAGTAAGTTGTAACGGTTTGAATGTATCGACCATTACAGCTGTTTCCTTTGTTTCTTTCTTTCCGATACTCTTTTCCATTGCTCCCGGGTGTGGTCCATGAGGAATTCCGGCAGGATGCAATGATATAAAACCTTTTTCTACGTGGTTTCTAGACATAAAGTCGCCATCTACGTAGTACAGCACCTCATCTGAATCGATATTACTGTGATTATATGGGGCTGGTATCGACTCTGGATGGTAGTCGTAAAGTCTTGGACAAAAAGAACATACAACGAAGTTCTGCGCCTCGAATGTCTGGTGTATCGGAGGTGGAAGATGAACACGTCCGGTAATCGGTTCGAAATCCTCAATATTAAAGGCGTAAGGGAAATTATAACCATCCCATCCTACGACATCAAACGGATGCGAAGCATATGTGACCTCGTGTAAGGTGTTCTCTTTCTTGATTTTAACCAAAAACTCACCCTTTTCATCGTGTGTTTCTAATTCATCTGGAGCTCGAAAGTCGCGTTCACAAAAAGGCGAATGCTCCATGAGCTGACCAAAATGATTTCGATATCGTTTCGGAGTATACAACGGCGAAAATGATTCAACGATGAAGTGTCTGTTGTCAGCACTATCGAAATCCATTTGGTAGATAATGCCGCGCGGCACAATCAAATAATCACCAACATTAAACCGTATGTTTCCGAGCATCGTTCGCAGGGTTCCCGCACCTTCGTGAATAAAAATCATCTCGTCGGCGTCAGCGTTTTTATAAAAATAATCTTGAAGAGATGTTTGCGGCGAGCTCAGTGCTATATTTAAATCGTTGTTAAAAAGCACAGTTTTGCGACTGTCCAGAAAATCCTTTTCGGGCGGAACCTGAAAGCCATTAAGCATACGACTCGTAATATTTTTGTCGACAGCAGCTTCTGGTGATAAATCTTTCGTAGGCCCAATATTTTTGACCATTGTTGGCCGATGTACATGATACATTAAGGATGCCATACCACTAAATCCTTCTGTACCGAACAGTTGTTCATAATAATACCCGCCATCCTCTTTTTTAAATGTTGTGTGGCGTTTATGCGGAATTCTACCCCGTTTTGTATAAAATGGCATACATTATAAATTTTAGTGAAAAAATAGTTGGTGGTTAGTATTCTTGATAACTTGAAAGATCATTCCGGGTTGCGTTTTAGCAAGCGCTTCAATTTTTTATTGAAAGAGCTGGATGTATTCATAATTACCATTAATTCTACTACAAATATAGAAAAATTGGTGGGACAGCCCTAAGATTTTGAATACAGATTATGGAATCCTGATGAAAGTCATTCCTTAATACACAGGTTGCTCCTTAAAGCAGCTAGAGAAGTATCACTCGCTCAGGAATTGCTGATTTTTATGGAATGTATAACAACTAGTAAAGCGAAGTCATTATCTTCGTGGCGAAGATGAATCAGTAAATTATGAGGAAAATATTAGTCATTGGCGCAGCAGGTCAAATTGGTAGCGAATTGGTCTTAGAATTAGGACGTCGATTCGGAGATGATGCAGTTATTGCATCAGATGTAAAAGATGAATGCCCGAAAACGCTGAAAGGTTTTAATTACACACAAATTGACGTACTCGATAATGAAAAATTGAGGAATTGTGTTCAACAGGAAGGGGTTACAGAAGTTTACTTATTGGCTGCACTTTTGTCTGCTACTGCTGAGCAACAACCTAAATTTGCCTGGCAACTCAATATGGACGGACTATTTAACGTTCTTGACCTCGCAAAAGAAGGTATCGTCAAAAAAGTCTTCTGGCCGAGTTCTATCGCTGTTTTTGGCCCCTCAACACCGAAAAACAACACACCTCAGCAGACGATCATGGAGCCGACGACAGTATATGGCATTTCAAAGCAAGCCGGGGAGCAATGGTGCGCTTATTATCACGAAAAATACGGGGTAGATGTGAGAAGCATACGTTATCCTGGTCTCATCTCGCACGCGTCATTACCCGGGGGTGGAACAACCGATTACGCCGTGGATATTTTTTATCATGCGCAAGAACACGGCGAATACACCTCTTTTTTAGATGAACAGACCGCTCTTCCAATGATGTATATGGAAGATGCCATTCGAGCAACTATTGAATTGATGGAGGCCCCGAGTGATAATATTCAAACACGCACATCTTACAATCTCGCTGGTATTAGTTTTACCCCGAAGGACTTAGCAGACGCTATCCGAAAGCACATTCCTAACTTTGGCATAGATTATGCTCCAGACTATAGACAAGCTATTGCAGCAACTTGGCCAGCATCAATTAATGATGAGGTCGCGCAAAAAGAATGGCAATGGAAAATGAAATACGACTTAGACAAGATGGTCAAAACGATGTTAGAAAACGTTCAACCCGAACTGTTATTTAAAAAATAGCAAAAAGAACATTCGTCTATAAAAAAGCCGTTTTTGTCTAAAATATTTGTCTAAAACTTTGAAATTGCTAAAACTTTGCATATATTGTTGTTGCGCTATTTAGGAATTTAATGAATTGGATGATGAAGAAATTACTTTGGACATTATTAATCGCTTTAGGGTTAGGAAATTACTCTTTCTCTTCGGGTCTACTCGAAGTGAATGATGAGCAAGATGACCCCAAAATTAATCAGAAGGACGAGAAAGGTCGTAAACAGGGGAAATGGATTTTCTTTGGTAAAGATAAGCCAGAGAAAGGCTACCCCATGGAAGGCAAAATCTCTGAAGGTACTTATAAAAATGATCGTAAGGACGGTCACTGGATCATGTACTATAAAGATGGGGAGACTCCTAAAACGGAAGGTGAATTCGTGAACAATCGACCCAACGGTCCTTTCGTGCGCTACCACCCAAACGGTGAGGTCAAGGAAAAAGGAACTTTCAACAAAAGACGTTATGTAGATTCGTTGATGCGTTTCAATTCTGAAGGGGTCGTTATTTATGAAAGTTCATATAACGAGACAGGAAAAGAGTCCGGTCCGGTAAAATATTTCCACGATAATGGAAATCCAGAATTTGTCTACAATGCTAAAAATGGTATTCCAACTGGTGAGGCGACCCGATACTGGCCTAACGGAGACGTTAAGGAAGAAATTGTCTATGCTGAAGATGGTACAGTAAAAGAAACAACGGGCGAAATAGAACGCGTTAATCCACCATTAGAGACAGAAACCCCGAAACCTGAGGACGTAAAACAAGGTCCGAAACCTGAAGGTGTTGAAGAGTTCGAACCAAACGCTTACAACAAAGTTTACAATGACGACAAAGAATTGTGGATGGAAGGTGAGTTTAAAGATGGTCGATTATGGGATGGGCGTCTGTACATTTATGACGATGACGGATTATTGTTAAAAGTAGAAGTGTATAAGGAAGGTGCTTATCATTCCGATGGACAACTCTAAACGGACATTAATTTTAGTAGGGAACCCTCAGTGGTTCCCTTTTTTTATGCGCGAAATATTGTATTTTCGTAACCTAAAACATAGCATTTCATGAGTACGCGGAAAGGTAATTTAACGATTTATAATAGTCTCACGGGAAAGAAAGAAAAGTTTGAACCTCTGATCGACGGATTTGTAGGGCTTTATGTATGCGGACCAACCGTGTACAGCCATGTACACCTCGGAAATTGTCGAACCTTCATTTCCTTTGACATGGTATATCGTTACCTTAAACATCTGGGTTACAAAATTCGTTATGTTCGAAATATTACCGATGCGGGTCATTTGGAAAACGATGCTGAAGAAGGAGAAGATAAAATCGCTAAGAAAGCACGACTTGAACAAATAGAGCCAATGGAAGTGGTTCAGCAATACACGATTAATTTCCATGAAGTTTTAGCGCGTTTCAACAACTTACCTCCCAATATCGAGCCCACTGCAACAGGTCACATCATTGAACAAATTGAGATGGTGAAAAAGATCATGCAAGAGGGGCTCGCGTATGAATCAAATGGCTCAGTTTATTTCGATGTAGAAAAGTATAATGAAACGGGTGATTATGGTATCCTGTCTAAACGGAAAATTGAAGATCTTGTTTCTGGTACCAGAGAACTCGATGGTCAAGATGAGAAAAAATCGCCCTTAGACTTTGCGCTTTGGAAAAATGCGGCCCCCCAACATATCATGAAATGGCCTTCTCCTTGGGGCGTTGGTTTTCCAGGTTGGCACCTTGAATGTTCGGTTATGAGTACTAAATATTTAGGTGAACAATTTGATATTCATGGTGGTGGAATGGATTTAAAATTCCCTCACCACGAATGTGAAATTGCACAAGGTACTGCCGCTACTGGCAAAGAACCAGTTCGTTATTGGATGCATGCCAATATGCTTACGCTGAACGGTAAAAAAATGAGTAAATCTACGGGAAATACACTCCTCCCTGAAGCGTTGTTTTCTGGAAATAATCAAGCGATTGGAAAAGCGTTTCATCCCATAGTAGTGCGATTCTTCATGATGCAAGCACACTACACGAGTACCCTTGACTTTAGTGCAGAAGCATTAGATGCAGCAGAAAAAGGTTTTCAGCGTTTAAGTGAAGCCATTCATACGTTAGAGGATCTTTCAGTCCAGCAATCATCATCTATCGATGTACAAAAATTGATTGATTCCTTTTACGCTGCTATGGATGATGATTTCAATACACCGGTGCTTGTTGCGCGTTTATTTGACGCAAGTAAATTCATTCAAAACGTAAAAGCGGGTAAAGCGCAAGTTGGCTTAGAAGATTTTAAGTTACTTAAAGCAAATATGAACGCTTTTTTCTTTGATGTACTAGGTCTTCAACAAATAGATCAAAATGAGGATGACAGCCTCGGAACCGTGATGGAGTTAGTACTCAGCATGCGTCAAAAAGCAAGGAATAATAAAGATTGGGATACTGCTGATGCCATACGCGACAAACTGCAAGAAGCTAATATTGAGGTGAAAGATGGCTCGGATGGCGCGAAATGGACAAAAAACTAAATCGCTATTTTCTTGTTAATTATCGATGGAGCGGAAGCTGTATATTGAATGTAGTACCGCCACTTTCGTTGCTTTCGCAATGTATTACTCCCTTGTGTAGATCAATGATTTGGTAAACAATTGATAAGCCCAATCCAGTGCCCTTCCCAACGGGTTTTGTAGTAAAAAAGGGATCGTAAACTTTCTGTCGCACTTCTTCCGAAATCCCTGTTCCATTGTCTTTAAAAGTGATCCGTATGCGATTCTCTTCTTTATCGTAAGCAGTCGTTATCTCGATTTCTCCTCGCTCTATACTTTCGTGCCTCTCGTGAATTGCATCGATCGAATTACTCAATAAATTCAGAAACACCTGATTGAGTTTTCCTCCATAGAATTCACCAGTGGGAAGCGTACCATAATTTCGAATAACCTCAATACCATCTAATTTATTTTGAAGTATGGTTATCGTCGACTCAATGCCTTCATTGATAATTGTGGATGATTTTTCTCCTTTATGATCACGTGCAAATAATTTTAATCCTTTCACTATTTCGCTCGTTCGGTGAGCACCTTCCTTAATATTGGAAATGATGTTGTCAAGTTCATTTTTAAGGTATGAAAGTTCAATCTCCGATTCGAATTGACGGATTTCTTCCAATTTATCTTCGATATTCTCAGGCGATAAAGCTCTGTACTTTTCCAGTAACATAATAATATCCGCAATATCTTGACGCAAAGGGGCTATATTCGCAGTCACGAAGTTGATCGGGTTATTAATTTCATGTGCAACACCAGCAGTTAATTGTCCCAATGAAGCCATCTTTTCAGATTCTATTAGTTTCTGTTGCGTTTCAATCATTGAATCCATAGTGGATTGCAGTTCAGTATTTACCTGAGCTAATTCCTCTGTTCGTGCTTGCACTTTTTCCTCCAACAGGATATTTTGTCTCGAAATAATATTTTCATTTTCCTGGAGTGCTAGAATTTCATTTTTTCGGGCGATTTCTTTTTCCTTTCTCAATGTATTTATACGATCAGCAAGACCAATAGAGAGTAAAATAGTCTCTAAACCAGCGCCAATAATCATGAGATAATTTGTAAAATTGTTATGGGGAACGATACCGGCATCTTTTAATACCCAAAAAATAATTCCTGTGAGAAAAATCAACCAGGCGATGAGAAAAAATAAAGCTGCCCGATTCCCTTTTCTGTAGATGAGTATCGCCCCTATAAGCATAGAAAATGATACAAGCATAGCCGTAAGATCAACAAGTGCATATGCTATTTGTAGTGCGCCAAAAATCAACACCACTACTGCCGCACCATAGAGAAGAAATAATGTCCTAAAAACGTAGAGCAGTCGAGGCAAATATTTCCAGGTTTGAAGAAAACTATTAAAGAAAAATATTCCGGTTATACCAACAGCGATGGGAAAAATCAACATAGCATATTGAGCAAATTGAGGAGATTCTGGCCAAAAATACTGATAAGCAAAACCTTGTGGCACAAGCTGCGTGATCATAAGTATCGCGATGTACAATACGTAAAAAAGATAGCTTCTATCACGTACCACAAAATACAACAGCAGATTATACAGAATCATGACGCTCATTAAACCAAAAAAGAAAAATAGAGCATTATTAATCAGATGATCAACATGCTCTATAGTTGATAATGAACCAAGATACAGCGGCACTTGAAGCTGTCCAGAACTATTCATTTTTAGATAAAACGTTTGTACTGAATCCTGGTAATCCGGTAATTCAAAAATAAAATGGTTAAAATCCCGGAACCGCTCTTGAAAGGGGAAAGCGTCACCTTGCACCACAACTTTCTCATTTTGTGGTGAATATAAAAATATACTGTCAATTATCGGACTTCCAACTTCGAGAAACAACGACTCATCTAACTTGTTGTGCACACGAATTTTTAGCCATACGGCACCTTCAAAAATGCCAAAATTCGGAACATCGTTTTGACTGACTTTGAAATCAGCTGAATCAACAACACTCGAGTAGTTCCACTCGTTTCGGGAATCGAGAAAAAACGAAATTTTATTTCCAATCGCTTTGCGGTCAGCGTCTTTTTCGATGGTGATAGTTTGCGCCTGGCAAATGAATGAAAAAAATATAAAAAAATATATGGTGTAATTTCTCATATTGTGTTGCTTGCTATTCTAAGGCACGTTGGGCGCTATCCGTAGATTGTAATTTACAGTAAATTCACCTTTCTTTCCCTGTTCAATTCGTTCTTGGACTGGTGATTTACGCAAATCTAATATTTTTTTTCGATCACCTGGATGGGCCGTCGCAAGTGAACTTGACTTTAAAATTCCAACAACTCGTGTGGTATACGCCTCTGTTGGATAGGGGAAAGCTCCATTATCTCCAAGGGTGACATCGATTTCAAATCCAACATTTTTGAACATATTCAAACTGTATTCCGCACAAATACCCATTAACACACGAAACTGCAAATAAGGCATTACCGCCACAGCAGCCCGAGTGAGGACAAAACTGATACCTACTCCAGCTACTTTTTTGGCGTTCCATAAACCACAAAGTTCAGCAACGCCTTCGGCCGCGTGACTCTTAACGAGATCATGAATCCCGGCATCCATCTTGTGGAGTGCGGTTTCTAGTGGCAAAGGCGTAATAAAATCAGCGATATGAATCCGGATACCGCCAATCATTTCTCCAGAGGGTGTAGAAGCAACAAGGCAATAGACAGACGGTTGACGCACCCACTTTTGCTCCTTAAAGGAGGTAATCATCGTCACTCCATAATCTTTTAGCACACTCGAATGGCCTTGAATAAAGACCGCATTTCGCTCAGGATGATCAGCAGCTTTATATATTTCGACTTTAAAGTCGGTCATATTTAGACATATCAATTTCTAAAAAATGACGCCCTGAGATGTTGCTTTTATTCAAGAGGATATCTCGTGTTATTTGTGCAGTAACTGCCCCTCCGAAAGTAACATCCGAACCGAGTTGTGGCCAGGTAGTAATCGTTTTTCCTATTTCAGAAAGTGACTTTTTGAGACCTTGTGACATCGTTTTCGGATCAATAATCTTTTGCACTGCGGCGACCAGTGCTTTTCCTTCGGTCCCCTCCTTGATCTGGTCAATTTCATGAGTAGTGATTAACCCATGAAACAACGGTGCTTGAGGATCGAGATCATAGCGTTCTATGTCTATCAATCCTCTATCGCTGGTTTGCATAATAAGCGGGATCCTTCTTTTTCTAGCTTCCTCTCGCAATGCAATCTTTATCGCAATACTATCACATTCGTCAATGATCACATCCAATTGATTTTGTTGTTCATCTTCAAAAAATGATGCGATATTCTCGGTTTCCACCCCTTCGTTAAAAGGTATAACCGTTAAAAAAGGATCGAGCTCAGCAATCGCACGACTCACAATCGTCGTCTTGGGCATTCCCAGCTGATCAATACCGGAAAATATTCGGTTCATGTTGGTTAATTCTAGCTCATCAAAATCGGCAATACGCAGTGTTCCAAACAGTCGCTCTAAAGCCAGCGTTTGCGCAATCGAATTACCTACTGAGAGCCCGACAACACCAATACATTTTTGCGAGAGTTCTTCCTGCTCCTCAGCCGTAATTTTTTGTTTATTCCTTGCCGTGCGCACAGCGGCGAAATGTTTTGGTGAAAGTGTGCGTACAACTGTGTTCTTCCAGGGATAGTAGACCCAACAACCGTATGTTTCCATCGGATGGTCTCGCTTAAATCTTTGAATAAATTTATTGATATTTCCATTTTCGCTGTATTCTTTTGGGTTTTTTAATTTGACCCAATCTGCAATCTGACTATCCATCATATTCAACTGAACCAATGAAGGTTGAGACTGAATTAAACCCTTCAACTGCTCCCTTTCAGGGGTGATATTCATGCGGAATACAAGGGGGTGCTGAACTCTTTTTTCCTCCATAACTAAGATAGGACTTTGATTTTTCTTAAATTTATGGAAATAAATTTTAATATAAAAAGTTCAGATTTTGAACTATGGCACAAAATAATAAGCAAATAAACGTATTGTATATTGATGATGAAAAGAGTAATCTCACTACTTTCAAGGCGGCGTTTAGAAGAGATTTCAACATCTTTATAGCAGAAAGCGCTGACAACGGTTTCGAGATCATGAAAAACAACGAAATCCATGTGCTCCTTACTGATCAACGCATGCCTGAAAAAACTGGCGTTGAATTTTTGTCATCGATAATTGAAGATTTCCCGCAAACCATTCGGATTTTAGTGACTGGTTACACCGACATGGAAGCACTGGTAGACGCGGTCAATGAAGGACATATTTTTAAGTATATCGCTAAACCTTGGGACAACGAAAAATTAAAAGAGATCATAGAAAAGTCTTACGAAGTATATCAATTGCACCAGGAAAATCAAGAAATTACAGAGCGCCTTTCGGAAGCTAATGATCAACTTGAATTTATGTTAAGGCAGAAACTGTTGTCTTAATAAAGACCAGTGAACACATTTTGCGGTTTCTATAAAGTGGAAATAATAGAGCTTGGGGTACTTATTCAGAAAAGTAACCCTTCTCTGAGGTATTTTATCTATTTTAGTTTAGAATTTTGTTAGAAAAAGAAGAAATAGAATATCATAGTCTTGTTGATGAGCTCAGGAAAGGAAATCATGCTGCCTTTGAACAGCTCTACGACAATTATTCCAGTGCGCTCTACGGTGTAATCTTCCGCGTAGTACGAAAAGAAGATGAAGCCATAGACGCTATGCAAGAGACATTCGTTAAAATCTGGAAAAAAATTCACGCTTTTGATTCATCGAAAGGAAGGCTTTATACGTGGATGTTGAACATCGCGAGAAATACAGCTATCGATAAAGTACGAAAAATAAAGCGGGAAGGGAAAGTGCAAATCCAATCCTTCGAAACATTCGTAAATACAAGTAATCTCCACAAAACTTCCATGAATGTTGATCATCTTGGTTTAAAAGAAACAGTTGGTAAGTTGGATGAAGATCATAAGCTAATCATCGAATATTTATACTTCGGTGGTTACACACAGAAAGAAATTTCCGATGAACTGGGAATCCCGCTGGGTACGGTAAAAACCCGTGCGAGAAATGGATTGAAAAAACTGAGAAAAATGATGACAAACTTTATATTTTGGATTTAAAAGAATACATAGCATCAGGTATTTTAGAGGCCTACGTCCTCGGTCAAGTTTCTCCTCAAGAAAAACAAGAGGTTGAGTGTTTGTCCTCTATCTATCCAGCTATTAATGAAGCCCTGCAAGACTTTCAAATTTCTTTGGAAAAAGTAGCGGACCAAAATGCTGTCACTCCTCCCGAAAGACTCAAAGAAAAAGTACTTTCTCAGATTTACGAGAAAATCGATCAAGATCAAAAAGATGAGATCATCAATCACGACTTTACCGCTGAAAAAAATGCGGCTTCTAAAAATAAGGATCAAAAGAATACCTGGAAATTGTTGGCTGCAGCGTTTTTTGCGCTCTTTTTGATTGCAACAGTAGTGTTTATAAACACGAGAAGTGATAACAACGTACTGGAAGAAAGAGTCGCTGAACTCAAAAGTGATATTCAGTCGAAGCGTCAAAAAATCCAGGTTGTTTCAACAGATTATTCAGAGCAGCTTCAAGAAAAAAATGCGTTACTCCAATTCCTTTCTGATACGAATACGCGGAGAGTGGTACTTAAAGGGACTGATCTGAGTAACGCTTCGTTGGTAAACGTTTTCTGGAATAAAGCCAATAGCCGCGTTGTCCTTCAAGTCGACCAATTGCCCAGCGCACCAGCTAAAAAACAATACCAACTGTGGGCGATTATAGACGGTAAACCCAAAAATATGGGTGTACTGCCCAAAAAACAGAAAACAGCTTTCATTGAGGTGTCGAAAAAGACGAAATCGGCTGCAGCATTCGCTATTACGCTAGAAGATGAGGGTGGGCGACCGACTCCTACTCTTGATCAGATGTATGTAATAGGAAATGTGTAACAATGAATCAAAACCGAACGGATGTAAAGGAAATACTAGCGCTTGAGCAATCAGCGAATGCATTGGAAATCACTCCAGAACAACGTCAAGACATGAACGGTGAAATGGAGCGAGTGGGCAATCAATTTTTAGATCAATTATCTACCACCAAAGCTTATCGCTCCTCGCGTCCAGACAAAGCTGTTTTTCGAATTGCAAATGAACAAACATCCATCCAAAACATCTTAGATACGGTATCAAACCATGTTTTCCCCCACGGAATTAATGCGGCTTCTGGGGGGCATCTGGGGTATATACCAGGCGGTGGACTCTACGCATCAGCAATAGCTGATTATCTGGCAGCCGTGAGCAATGCGTACGCAGGCATGTATTACGCTTCCCCAGGAGCTGTGGAAATAGAAGAAGCTTGCCTGAATTGGTTGAAAGAATGTTTCGAATTCCCTGGCAACAGCATTGGGAACCTCACCTCTGGTGGATCAATCGCTAATTTGATCGCACTAACTGCAGCCCGGGATGCCAAGAAAGTATTAGATCGGCCTGTTTCTGAAGCTGCACTCTATATGACCGAACAAGTGCATCATTGTATTCATAAGGCCTTGCGCATCATCGGACTGGAAAATGTAATCATTCGAATTGTTGATATGAATGATCGGGGAAAGATGAATCTGCATCAGTTAAAATCACTTATTGCTGATGACGAAAGACATGGTAAAAATCCATTTTTAGTAATTGCTTCCGCCGGAACAACAGATATGGGAGCGATCGATCCCCTTAAAAAGTTAGCTACAATTGCTAAAAAACACGACATGTGGTTTCACGTAGATGCCGCATATGGTGGTTTCTTTAAATTACTGCCCGAATACCAACGTACATTTGGTGGGATTGAACAGGCTGACTCTTTGGTTATTGATCCACACAAGGGACTGTTTTTACCCTATGGTATTGGAGCTGTGTTGGTCAAAGATCGTAACGCTGTTTTCAAATCACATCATTATACGGCCAATTACATGCAAGATGCCACGTCGGGAGATGTTCCTGTGAGTCCAGCAGATGTTTCACCAGAATTAACCAAACATTTTAGAGCGCTTCGCATGTGGCTGCCATTAAAACTGCACGGTATTGCTCCATTTCAAGCTGCCTTGAAAGAAAAAATCCTGTTGACCCATTATTTCCGCGAGCAGCTAGAGGACCTCGGTTTTCAGCTCGGTCCTCGTCCCGACCTTTCTGTGAGTTATTTTTGGTACCCGAGGGCACAACAGCAAGATGCTTTCAACCAGCAATTATTGAAGAATTGTCACCAGGATGGACGCATATTTCTCTCATCTACTCGTGTAGACAAAAAATTTGTGATTCGAATGGCAATTTTATCATTTCGAACGCATAAAGCTACAATTGATCAGGCTATCGCGATGCTTCAGGAACAATTAAAAAAAATACTGGGGTGAATTGGTTCTACTTTCAATTTCTCTTACATTTATCCATTCACGTTCTTATACACTTAATAGTCACCAAACAAGATGATCTTTATTTGCGTATGATCAGCACTCAAACAGCTCTTAGTTTATTATTCATTGCCTATCAAATAGAATTCTTATTTCAAATTATTATTGTTATTTAAAATAAACTCGTTATATTTGCACTCCCCTTTTGGGGTTACTGATAACGATCAGAGCAAAAAAAGACATTAGATATATTGCGGGGTGGAGCAGTGCCGTAAAAAACGAATCTAAGATTCAATGTTCTACGAGCATCCACGAAATGAGAGCAAAATTAAAAATTTTGATCATTTCGGGATTGGTAGCTCAGGTACTGTGAAATTATTAAATATAAGTCAATATAAAGATATATTGCGGGGTGGAGCAGTTGGTAGCTCGTCGGGCTCATAACCCGAAGGTCATCAGTTCGAGTCTGGTCCCCGCTACCATTAA
>CAYFTH010000017.1:31051-37710 GCA_964346075.1 uncultured Fluviicola sp.
CATCAGTTCGAGTAATACAGATTCAAACGGCTTATGGAGCATCCTTAAAATACTACTACTTTCTCTTCAAACACCGCAGTAAGACCGACTCATGCTTTTCTAAAAATTACGAACGGCACGCACTTTCTTTAAATCACTTTTTGAACCTGGAGTAGTGTACTGATAGCCATTGGTAAAATCTATGTTCACAGCATTTGTAGCATTGGCTTGTGTAGAAGTCCAATAAAACGTATTGGAAAAGCCACCGATGGCATTTTTATTCTGATATACTTGAGCCAATTCAAGCTCACTTGGTAAGTACCAATCACTGTATCCATTTTCATTAAGATCAGTGCAAGCTTTTGCAGCAAAAGATGTATCACCACAGCCGGCTACTATATCTAACGTATTTTGCATACCTGTTCCTATCGCCTCTCCGTCCGCATTTGAAAGTTCCGTTCCTTCGCAACCCCAAGGGAAATTGGTGTTAAAATCATTTTCAGCAGCAATTATTCCATGTGTCTCGTTTTCCACATAACCATCGTCACCAGGTTGATATATATAGGCAATAACACCTCCTTTATAATCATCGCCTGGAGATAATGCAGGCGCCTCAGTAGTAAAACTAATGACTTCCCCGTAGGCAATTTTCGCATCATAAGTTACATACGCACGGACAAAATAACTTGTAGTTGGATCCAGATCATTCAAAACGCTGTAATAAATTGCACCACCAGCATCATTTGTTTTATAGTCAGTGGTGCTGGATTGTCTGAAAGACTCCAGCAAACACCTTTTGAATGAATATCAACTTCCTCAAAACCTCCGGGGTAAGTAATCTCACCACCCGTATTTGCACTTTCAGCAGTGATTTGAGTCACCGCTGATGTGTTTACAACGATCAAGTCTTGTTGCGTATCATTTTCAGGTGTGGGTTCTTCCTCTTTTTTACACGCCAAAAAGATCAAAAAAACGAAAAATAGTAGGGTAGCCCTTTTCATAAGTTCAAGATTTAAATCACCGATGCAAGTTTAATTAAATGATAATTTACATCAAATATAGGGTTTCCATTTTCAATAATATAAACTCTCTAAATATTAACAGGAGATGACATAGCACTAACCCACAAAATTCACCAGATTACATATTATTGCTAATGGTTATTCCCCATTAATTCAAAAAACAAATAAGTCTGCGTGATTCATCCTCAATCTTAAAAAGTTTACCAAAATCCTATTTTGTTGCGATTTTCATATTTCGATATCCTCGATAGATTCAATCTAACAATGGATTTTAAATGTACGGCAATTGACTTACTGTTCTATTACCTGCTTTATTAGTCGCCCTGTGTCTATTCAAAGGATTCACCACAATTTTTACAATACTTGGCTTCGCGTTCATGCCCCTTTTCACCACAATTCGGACATTCAAACGGTTTGATGTTATCTTTTTTGATTGATGTCATTTCCGAGGATACAATCCCGGTAGGTACGGCAATGATGGCATAACCGAAAAGCATGATGAACGAGGCCAGTGCTTGACCTAAAGGTGTGATTGGCGCGATATCTCCATATCCCACCGTAGTAATTGTAATAATGGCCCAATAAATACTTCGTGGAATACTTGTGAAACCGGCCTCATCTGACTCAATGACAAACATCAACCCACCCATAATAATGACAATCGTCAGAATAGAAACCAAGAATACTATAATTTTATGGCGACTATTCGATAAAGCTTCTCCGAGAATATCAGCACCCAACATATAACGCGAGAGTTTAAGAATACGGAAAATCCTTAAAAATCGAACCGACCGTATAACCATCAGCGCTTCTGTACCCTCAACAAATATACCCAAGTAGGTAGGAAGCAACGAAAACAAGTCTACCACCCCCATGAATGAGAACACATAGGTCAACGGCTTTTTTAAACTCACTACCCGTAAAATATACTCTATGGTGAAAAGTATGGTAACGACCCATTCAATAGACCAGAACGTAAAGCTGTACTCGGCGTTCAGCATTTGAACACTTTCGAGCATCACTACAACAATCGAAAGGAGTATAACAAATAACAGAATAATGTCAAAAACACGACCCGTACGCGTATCTGTACCATATATTACCTCTTGAACTTTCAACTGCCAGGGGCGCAATCGAAAATTTTTTTCCCGAAACTTTAACGTTTTGTCAATTTTATCTTTCATTGTACCGCTGAATATTTCAAATGTATTGTTTTTTATCGAATATGGAAAGACATAAATATGTCTTAACTTTGCGTAAGAATGAAAGTGCAGCACCTCATACAACGAAGATTTTCAGGTACCCTCAATAATGAAGCGGAGTACATTGAATTACTTGTTCAAGTTTTTGGTGTGCTCATCCTCGGACTCGTATTGTGGCGAATGATGGCCATTTTTCATAAAAAAAAGAAAGCCAAACGAAAGCATAACACCTACTTTGACACTGAATTTCGACGCAATTGGCGGAAGTGAAGTGAACACGTGGGATGGACTGTGCGTTTTGAGCAATAAAAGGGTTACTTGGACGGCCACAGTGATAAAGCTCAGGTTTTTCAATACGCAGTAGCTGATCATCAACTATGTGTCGAACTTTCATTATTTTTGAATGTTTTGAAACATCAGGTGTTTTCTGTTGTTGAAATATCAAATTAAAATCATGGAGAAAAAAAATGTAGCTGTTGTTGGAGCGGGACTCGTAGGAAGTCTTCACGCTATTTTACTGGCCAAAAAAGGAATGCATGTCGATGTTTTTGAGCGTCGCCCAGATTTGCGCAAAGCCGAGATAGTTGGAGGTCGTTCGATTAATTTAGCTCTATCTCATCGCGGTTTTAATGCTTTGGAAAAAGCAGGCATTGCGGACGATATTCGCTCTATCTCCATTCCCATGTACGGGCGGAAAATGCACGACAAAGCGGGAAACCTTACTTATCAACCTTATGGTAAGGGTGATGAAGCCATTTATTCGGTTTCGCGCGGCGGATTGAACCAACAATTGATGAACCTTGCTGATGATTATGAAGATGTTCGCTACCGCTTCAACCATAAATGCCTGGACATTAACCTCGAAGAAAACACAATCTTTTTTGAAGACACCCAAATTAACAAAGAAATAAATTACAAATACGATCACATTTTTGGAACTGATGGTGCCTTTTCTGCCGTTCGCGGCCGACTGCAAAAAACATCTATGTTCAATTATTCACAAGACTATTTGTCGCATGGCTATAAAGAACTGGTTATCCCACCAGACAAAGATGGTTCGCACCGGATTGACAAAAACTGCTTACATATCTGGCCCAGGGGTAAATTTATGTTAATCGCACTTCCCAATCTAGACGGTAGTTTTACAGTTACGCTGTTCTTTCCCATGAAAGGAGCGACTTCTTTTGAAAGCATCAAAACAAAAGCTGATGTGAAGGAATTTTTCAACGAGACCTTTCCTGACGCTGTTCCTCACATGCCTACATTAGAAACTGATTATTTTGAAAACCCAACGTCTTCGCTGGTCACGATTCGCTGCAATCCATGGAATTATGAAGATAAGGTATTGCTTTTGGGCGATTCAGCTCATGCTATCGTTCCGTTTTACGGACAAGGTATGAATTCAGGCTTTGAGGATACCGCAGTGTTTTCTGAAATGTATGACGAGCAATCCGAAGACATGCTCAAATTATTTGAAGATTACAGTGATCAACGTGTTCCAGATGCCAACGCCATTGCGGATTTAGCTCTTTACAATTACATTGAGATGCGTGATCTGGCAGGGGATGAGGATTTCTTGCTGCGCAAAAAGATTGAACGCAAATTTAGTGACTTGTACCCAGAACTATGGATGCCCATGTATTCTCAGGTAACATTTAGCCATATTCGCTATTCGAAGGCGCTCGAGGCAGGAGAACGACAAGCTGAAATCATGGATCAGGTCATGGAAATGGAAAACATTTACGAGCGGTGGGATGATGAAGTTGTGATGGAAAAAATAAAATCATTAGTTTAGTAGTATGATACGTCATATAATCCTTCTTTTCACTTTTTTCTGCTTACTGTCTCCTGATTTATCAGGGCAATACGAACCTAAGAATTCTAAGAAGCAGTTTTACGGCAACCAACGTATTCACAAACCTCTTTACCGTTGGGTCACGGGGGATTATTCCAAACATGGTCTTCAATTTTCATTTGGACCCACTTATACGTTTACTTCACCATCAAGTAACGAAGGCGTTTTGGCTGCCGCTGGAGATTCATCGTTACACTACACCCACGAAACTCGAGGAAGAATAGGAATTTTCGCTGAAATTGGAATGACACACATCACCCGCAAACCGCGCAAACTTATTCATTATTACGATTGGGGTATCGGGTATAAGCACCTGGGAGGTAAAGATTTGTTTTCTGCCGATGTTTACGATAGTCGTGACTCACTGGTGGGAAATGTCGAAGGAGAAGGAAAGTTTTACAATGGATATTTGTATGGACGTTTCAGTGTGCACAGTGTTTTTCAAATGAATCCTCACCTCTTTTTGGATAACGCAATAGGAGTCAATGGCGACTATGGACTCGTTGGGAAAAACAAAAGCTATGAAGGGTATCCTTCACCCGTGGAGCAACAATTTCAGGGCGATTTGCTCGTTCAACTTCACTATGACTTTGGTTTTGGAATCAAACCGCGCGTTGATAAAGGTTTTTTCTTTATCCCTGGTGTGCGCGTTCCTGTATTGGGTGCTCATGAATGGAGAGGAGGAACCCCAGCCATACATTGGTTTTCAGGAAAATATTTTCCCGCGTTATTCAAGTTAAAATTTGTTTGGTTATTCAAAAAAGACCCCAATGATTGCCCTCCAGTAGAAGTCAACGAAAAAGATCGTGAACGCTCGAAACAATATCAAAACCAATAAGCATCTCTTTTGAAATGTGGAAACGGTTAACGTCTTTTTTTATTGGCAAACAGCTGGAGAATACAAGGAATTATCACGATCGTATTAAACTTAACGCCAACTTTTACTTTGCCCTGCTCACTTCTATCGGTTTTTTGATTGCGCTCTTCCCCACTTTGCTGGCATCAAATTCAGCTATTTTGCGGATCCCCGTTTTCTCAGGATTGGCTTTTAGTAGCCTCATGCTGATATCGCTTAAATTTGGAAAAACCATCGCTTCAACTGCCGTTTTGTTTGTGATTTTTGGTTGGGGCGTAGCCTTTGGAAATTTATTCTTCAATACAGAAGTACTTCATATAGGCGCTCCTCTCTGGTTGCTGATTGTTGTTTTATATGCTTTTTATAATCTCGGCCGCGTTTGGGGAATAATTGTATCAGCCATTAGTTTTTTAGGCTATATCTACTGGATTGTTTACCTGCTCGAGGGAGAAGCACAGCGCGTCGCACCACACGTAGCGGAAATGGTTCCTTTATTAGTGCTGGAAGTAAGTATGGCTTTTACTTTACTCGTCGCAATGGCGCTTATCTATCATGAAGCGGTTACTGGAAACGAAAAAATGTCTGCTTTAAAAGCAAAGCAGCTCAAGCTAAATGAGTCTAAATCAAATCGGGAGGAAAAAAGGCATCGCAGCCAGTTACAACAATATTTTGAGGAACAACAACACCTTTTCATTCGATTGCAGAAAAATACTGATCACTTCAACATGGAAGAACAGTATTTAGAATTCAATCATTATTTCGCTATTCTATCAGCTGTTATTGCAATCCAATCGCCGATAGAAGACATGGACGCTGGATTTTTTCTTCATGAAACAACCCAACGCTACTTAGCATCAAAAAATCTTCAATCAACCATTGTTTATTCCGTTGACTACAGTGTTGATTTTATACCGGCAGCATCTATTCTCCAAATTGGAATGACCTTGCTTATTCTCTTAGACAACACAGCTCAACGCAGTGATCACTTAAAAAATATAGCCATTAGATACGCTCTTGAAGGTCATGCAGTTGCCATGACTTATTTAGAACATTCTGAAGGACACTCCAAAAGCGACCAAAGGCTAAACAAAGCTGTTGAGATGATGCAACTACTATTTCCAGACATAATCGTACATCTAAATGCTAGTAATCATTCTAAAGGAAATCAAGTTAAAATCATTGTAGAAAACTTAGATGAAGGGTGATTGCATCACAGTTGAAGAAGTAGTTACTACCAAATAAGATTGTAAAGTGCTCACCGTTTGCGTTGGAAAAATGTTTTTACAAGAGCTGCACTCTCTTCCCCCAAAACACCACCTACAATAGCTGTTTTTCTGTGAAACAAGTTTTCATACTGCAGCGCTCCACGCTTCTCATCCCTTGCACCGTAGACCACCTTTGAAATTTGCGACCAATTCAGGGCACCTGCACACATCACACACGGTTCCAGCGTCACATAAAGTGCACAATCTTGCAAGTACTTACCTCCTAGATGTTCTGCTGCTGCAGTAATACTCAACATTTCTGCATGTGCGGTAACATCGTTTAACTGCTCAGTAAGGTTGTGTCCGCGCGCAATAATCTGATCATTAGCAACGACAATAGCCCCTACAGGCACTTCATCTTTCTCATAAGCGATCTGTGCTTCTTTAAGCGCTTGTCGCATGAAATAAACATCATCAAAAGGTTTAATCATGTCTCAAAGTTATGAATTCTATCCGATTCCTTAGCCAGCTAAAACCTTC
>CAYFTH010000018.1:0-36099 GCA_964346075.1 uncultured Fluviicola sp.
GCTTTATACATTTCTATGGGATCAGGATAGTATTGGGATTTTTGACCATTCAAAGTTAATTTTTTTGAAAGACAGTAGTTATTTATTAAACTTAAATTACTTTGTTGAATCTAAAACCAGTGAGTATTCCAATAGTCATGGAAGCATTATTGTAAATATTAATAGTTCTGGAGAAATACTCTGGTCAAAGAAATATTTTGATACTACTAACTTTTCTGGTTGGTCAGCTATTGATTTCAAAAAAGCATCATCTGATAATACTTTATTCCATGTTATTCAGTTTAAAAGGTATCCACCTGCTTCCTACGATAAGAATTGGGCTAAACATTTATTTATTCATTTAGATACGAATGGTAATATTGAAAAAATTGATTCTTTTCAAGATGGCAAGGATTGCTTTGCTCTAACGGGTAACACCTACTTCGACAACGACACCATCTACCTGCAATATTTTGATTCAAAGCTTTATGGCGAAAGCGGCAATAATGATTATTTTCAGGTTAAACCAGTGCTGGCAAAAATTGATCCCGAAATGAATATTATCTGGAAAAAGGAGTTGCAAGACTTCTGGGGTAATGGAATATCTTATTCTGGCAGTATGCAGCGCATTAGAAAAGTAAATGATACGGCATTTGTTGCAGCTAGAAACCACTTAGACATTTTAGAAGGCGGGATATTAAACCCTCCAATTACGAAAACAGTAGAAGTTCGGTTTTATAACTTTTCTGCTAATGGAGAATACAATTGGATTCGAGATTATCATTATTATCCTCTCGACTCTTTAAATGATGCAACATACGAAATCAACGACATCGAAAAGCTATCAGACGGAGGTTTTGTGTTGGGCGGGCAAGTCAGAAACCCCAAGTTTACCAGTCAGAACAAACCCGGTCAGTTTGCTTATCTGCTGCGCACAAATTGTTTGGGTTTTTTATCGCCCCCCGAGGCTCAAATGAGTTACTCCAGTGCATCCAACCAGGTAACCTTCTCCAACAACAGCATGAATGCCGGAATTTATACATGGATTTTTGGCGATGGTGATACCTTGCGCACAGGTGAAGATAGGGATACGATTACACATACTTACACGGATGAAGGTGATTACAATGTTACCCTTATTGGCCACGGTTGTAACGGAGCTGCGGATACGGTCTCCCTGCAGGTACAAGTAGAGGAAGGTGCTTACGGTAACATCGGAGATCATTTCTTCCACCTCTACCCCAACCCCGTTGCACAAGGAGAAGTCATCACCGTAGAGTCCGGTAGTATCGAGAATGCTTCGCTGCAATTTTATACCATGGGAGGCAAAAAAGTCAAGCACGTCGCCCTCCCCGATGCAAAAAGCATCTACTTTATCGAACACAATTTTTCTTCGGGTGGTTACCTGGTGCGTTTGATCAAAAACGGCAAATTGATAGAAGAGAAGAAAATGGTGGTACAGTGATGAAGCTATTTTCAGCTTTTTGTTGCTTTTTTGACAGGAAATCGAGACTTAAGGCATCACTTAGTTCCGTAGGAACGACCAGCACAAAAAAGTGGAGTGTCAACTCCACCTAAAAAATAACACACGCCCTCTTTCAAGAATTCCAAAGGAACAACCAGCATCGACAAGGTGGCGGATCCATCCCCACCTTGCACACCCTGCACGTCCTGAAAACCCTGTACGCCCGAGAAATCCCAATAGTATTTGAACGATCAGCAACTAAAAATATGCAGTAAAAAACAGAAAAAATCTCATGGTACACCGAAAGAAAATATTTCAATTACTTGATTTTTTCAAAACGTAAATGACCTGTTAAATTTTTCATATCCACAACTTTAGCCAGGATTTCAAAATGATTAGTCGCTTGCTTCCTTATCATCGCTAAAATTGATAACTGTCCATTCCTTTTTCGATAAACTGTAATGCCCAAGACTCAATTAAACGACGTAAAGTTGAAGTTATATCTTATTTCCTCATTTTGAAGAAGTGGCTGAAGCCACTATGAAAAAAGAGCGCAACTCCATCAGCGAGGGATGAATTCCTCGCCCATGGCAGCGCTACAAACCGTACAGATATATTGCAACCAGCCGTTCGATTGGAAAAAAATTGGAAAACAAACGGATGAGCATTTAATAAATTCGAATTAATGGCAGTCAACATAACTATAGCGGGGATCAAGCACATAATAAACTCCATAAACCTTACTCAGGCATTTATTTTGTTTTCATTTTTTGTCCCACTTTTCAAATGCGCTTTCGACAAAAAACCATCAACAGCTCATCCATCACACAGGGCGTTCTTCAAATTCCTCCAAAAAAACATTAGCTGTATGCAGCGTTTCGTTTAGTTTTTGTTCGCTCATTCTGTTCAAATGGCTCACCATCATTTTGGTTCGATAATTGGATTCAAAAAATGCTTTATTGCGATACATAAAGCGCCAATACAAAGCGTCCCATATCTCAGCTGCCGATTTATCCATTTTCGCTCCCATTTTTTTTAGGTAATTAGAACTGCTCACGTAAGGCTTAGTCGACATCAATCCACCGTCCGCAAATTGACTCATTCCATAGACATTGGGAACCATCACCCAGTCGTAGGCGTCAATATAAAAAGTCATGAAATAATTATACACTTCGTCTGGGTGCAATTCTGCCAGGAGCATGAAGTTACCCAGGATCATCAGTCGTTCGATGTGATGAGCATAAGCATATTTTTCTGCTTTTTGATGAACCTGCTTCAACAGTGGTATGCGCTGCAGCTGTTTAGGGCTCATTTTTCTATTGTTATTCCAGTAATTGGATGTTCTTTCTTTGCTTCCATGACGTATGTATATGGCACGGATAAACTCGCGCCATCCAATAACCTGACGGATGAATCCTTCAAGACTCGAATATTCAACTTCTCGTTCGCGGTGGGTATCAAGTGCTTTTTCGACAACAAAATCAGGAGTGAGCAAGCCGTTATTCAGTGATGAAGAAATCAAACTATGATTGAGGAATGGTTGGTTTTCGGATAATGCATCCTGATATGGACCGTAATTATCAAATCTAAAATCTAGAAAATTTTCAAGACTTGCCCTTGCCTCTTCAAATGTCACAGGATAAATAAATTCTTCAACTGACCCCGGATGATCTGGAAATTCGCTTTCTACATATTCTATTGCACGGTTCACATACTGATTGGACTGTGGAATGTAAGGTTGAGGCGCCTGGTAGTTTTTAGGTATTTTTTTGCGATTATCGGCATCAAAACTCCACTTTCCGTGTAACGGTTTTCCTTCTTCCACCAGGATATCTAATCGTTTTCGTTGATGCCGATAATAATCTGCCATACGATAATAATCTTTCGATTTACCCAATGCTTTCTCATTGTCTTCATAATTATTTAAAAACATAGGAGTCTCGTGCTCAACCATTTCGAGTTCGAGTTTTCTGGACCATTTTCGTATGCGTTTACTCAAATAATCATCTACAGGATTGCAAAAATGAATCTTTTTCACTTGTTCGTCGCTCAAATCTCTCTTAAAAAAGGCCTCCAAATCTTCGTAGTCGGCATAATCAATGTAAGTTACTCGAAAGTCTTGATTTGCAAGGAAATCCGCATAAAATTTCATTGAGGCGCGATGCAATACCAGCTTTTGTTTGTGAAAAGGCTGATAATTGAAAAATAAATCATCTTCCAGCAAAAATACACGCCGGTGCTTATTCAGGCATGGATTGTGCTCAAACAGTTGATGTGGAAAAACAATACTAACTTCTTCTGTCATAACTTTACTATTTTAACCATGTTTCGCGGAATTTGTGATCTCCGTCGTAACGATCTGCCTGAGAGCGGCAATTAAAATGACTTCCTCCTTTAGGGTTGAACGAAACACCTGTAACATACTGCCAATTTCCATGGTTTGAGTAAACGTCATAATCGAGCAAGTGATGTTCGAACCAGGCAGCTCCTTTCCGCCAATCTTGAGATTGATCGTGGACGAGATAGCTAGCTGCATTTTGCCGCCCGCGATTAGACATAAAGCCAGATTCAGCTAGTTCTACCATATTGGCGTTCACAAAATCATTTAACGTGTTACCATTAACCCATTCATCAAAAGCAATTTTGCTTTCATGACATTCCCAGCTACTCTTCTGTACACCATTTTTAGCAAAAAAATCATCTTTATAAGATTTCGCTGCATGTCGAAAAAAGTCACGCCAAAGCAGTTCAAAAAAGATCCAATAGGTTGATTTGTTTGATCCTTCTCTCTCTTCGTATTTTTTAAGCTCCTTCATAATCATCATTGGACTTAAAGCTCCAACAGCTAGCCAAAAGCTGAATTTTGTCGAATAATCTTTACCAATCAATCCATTACGGGTCTGTTTATAACTACTCGCTTTTTTCGATTCAAAAAGGTAATAGATTAAACGATCTATCCCCGAACTACTACCTCCCGGAAAAGGAAGTGCTGATTTTTTGTTGATGTGTCGACCACTCGTTTTCAATTGGGGTTCAACGCTTGTTTTACTGCCTTGTAATGGTTCAAACAACTTATATTCTTGATTTTTGAGTGCTTTTTCTGCTTTTTTACGAAAACGGGAGAACGATGATGGAAAACCTTCCGTCCAGGAACAAAATTGCGGATGTATTAAAAAGTTCCCGTCGTAATGAAAGACGTCATCTTGTTCAAGTTGACCTAAAACATCCTGCTGAGCATTTCGTTCGTCCGTAGCGTATTCATTCATAAAACTCAAAGACGCGTTTCTTTTTTGAACTTCAAAAGGGACGATCACGCCCGGATCACCGAATTTCACAATCAAAGGGATACCACATGCTGCTAGTTCCTCCTCGAGGTCAACAAGGTGTTCACGCAAAACTTGTAAGCGTTCCAGAGACATATTTCTAAATCCCCATTCATTGTATGCAGTTCTTTTTTCATCAATAATGTAAAGAGCAATTAGCTGATCTACCTTATCGGTAATTTGTGTAAAAGGCTGATCTATGGTGCGCAGATCATTTCCAAACCAATGAATATGTACTTTCCTATTTGTTGACATGTACGTTACTGATTTTATGAGCAAAATGACGAGCACTTTTGGACTTTTTGACTTTATGTAATGTATCGCGTGCGAAGCGACCTGCTTCTTCAATATCGCAAATCGGTTCGGGGTAAGCCGCTCCGAGTTTAAAATCATACATAATTTCTTCCATGGCTGTTAATGACCAAGGTTCTATAGCGTGATGAGCAGCTAGTCCGTCGAGCTCGGGAACCCACTTCTTAATAAACTTTGCTTCAGCATCATGCTCTATAGCTTGTTTTGTTGGATTATAAGTTCTCAAGGTATGATAACCTACTGTTCCGGCTTGCATTTGGATTTGGGCAAAATGTATTCCTGGTTCAAAATCAAGAAATTGTTGCGACAAATGATCTGCAGCAGGCTGCCACGGTTGCATGAGATGGTGAGTCCAGAAAGATACCAGCATGGCACGCATCCGAAAATTAATGTAACCAGTGGCATTGAGGCAACGCATGCAAGCGTCTACTAAAGGTATTCCCGTTTTACCTTGCTTCCATTTTTTTAAATATTTTTGGTTCAATTCATTTCTTATTTGGTTAAAAGCAGGGTTTTGGTTCTCAAACTCCATTTCAGATTCACTTTCCAGCTTTTGTATAAAATGGCAATGCCAATGAAGCCTGGATTTAAAATTCGCTAGGTTACGCTTGTAGCGCATCTCTTTCATCCGTTCTATTGTCGCTTGCACAACTTCACGAATAGAAAGTGCTCCCCAGGATAGATAGGGAGATATTCGACTGCAAGAAGACCGACTTTGCGCTGGTTTTGAAATATGACGGCTGTAATTCGTATTGCGATGTTTCATGAATGATTGCAAGTAGGCAAGACCTTTACTTCTACCACCAACTTGCATATTCTCATTTTCTCTGCGGGGTTCTAAACGTTGTGGAAATTGCTCAATAATGTTACAAGCTAATGGAATACCATTTAATTCAGCTAAATGAATGGGTTGAATTGGAGCATACATAAAACGGTCCCAGCAATTCGACCAATCTTTTCGATTTGTTCTACCACGCTGTACCGCTTGTTGTTGAAATTCTAACCAGTCAATTTCATGCATTCCACACCACTTCTTCACTGATTTATCGCGTTCGTAAGTTACAGCAATACCAGTTTCCATGTGCGATAGCAAACGAAAAGCACCATGTTCTTCACGAATTTTCTCTAAAATCGATGTAACACTACCTTCCAGGATATAGAATGGTACATTATATTCATCAAATTTTGTGCGCAGTTCCTGGGCACATTCCAGCATAAACTTCCAGTGACGGTTGCTATAATGAATCGACTGCAGTAACTCAGGTTCGATACTAAAGAAACAAATGGTAGGCATGCCCGATTTTATTGCTTCGAACAACGGTTGATGATCTTCCCATCGCAAATCTCTTTTGAACCAAACTACGTTAATCATGTATATTACTAAACAGATGATTGAACATATTGTGCAATGATGTTATTGATTTTACTGGTTTTGTAATTTCAGGTACGAAAAAACCCCGTAGCATAGCCACGGGGTTAGTTAAAGTTACTTGATCCGTTTTTTAAACATGTATTGAACGATCATCCGTGGCAGCCATTGCTGCTTCTCTCACCGCTTCAGAATACGTTGGATGCGGGTGCGACATGCGCACAATGTCTTCAGCTGAGGCACGATATTCCATAGCGACTACGCCTTCCATGATTAAATCGGCCACGCGTGCTCCAATCATGTGAACTCCGAGAATTTCATCTGTTTCTTTATCGGCAATGATTTTAACAAGTCCCTGAACGTCTGTAGATGCACGAGCTCTCCCTAAAGCTTTCATTGGAAAGGAACCGATTTTAATATCGACACCTTCTTCTTTCAGTTCTTGCTCCGTTTTACCTACTGCAGCAACCTCTGGCCACGTGTAAACAACGCCAGGGATTAAATTGTAATCGATGTGCGGTAATTCACCAGCCATCTTTTCGGCAACGAACGCACCTTCATCCTCGGCCTTGTGTGCCAACATAGCTCCGCGAATAACGTCACCGATCGCATAAATAGTATCGACGGACGTTTGTAAATTTTCATTGACTTCAAGCTTTCCTTGATCATTGGTTGAAAGTCCTACATTTTCAAGACCCAGACCTTCTGTGTACGCCTTACGACCTACAGCTACCAGGCAATAGTCTGCTTCAAAAGATACTTCTTCATCTTTTTTATTTAAAGCCGTCACTTTTACACCTTTACCTGTATTTTCAACATTCTGAACCTTGTGCTCCATGTTGAACTTCATTTTAATCTTCTTCAACACTTTGGTCAGTTCTTTCCCCATCGTTTTATCCATCGTTGGAATAATCGACTTAGCGAATTCAATGACTTCCACTTGCGTACCGAGGCGGGCATATACCGACCCCATCTCTAGTCCGATCGCACCGCCACCAATAACGATCATCTTTTTGGGTATATCTTTTAATTCAAGCGCTTCAGTTGAAGTAATTATGCGTTTTTTATCCGGCTCCATTCCTGGAAAATAATTCGGCTTAGAACCAGTGGCAATAATCACTTTATCCGTTTTTAATTCGCTTTCTTCCCCTTCACTATCAGTAACTTTTATCGTGTTTTTATCGACAAAAGACCCCATACCATGATGGACATCAATTTTATTTTTATCCATCAGAAATTTAACACCCTGACAGGTTTGATCCACAACTTTATTCTTCCGCTCAATCATCTGTTTAAAATCAACTTTAAGATCTTTTAAGTTAATTCCATGATCCTTAAATGACTTCTCAGCATTATGAAAATGTTCAGAAGAGTCGAGCAGTGCTTTAGAGGGTATACATCCTACATTCAGGCATGTACCTCCCAGGGTATCATATTTTTCAATGATAGCCGTCTTCATCCCGAGTTGAGCGCAGCGGATTGCTGCGACGTATCCTCCAGGTCCAGACCCTATAATGGTCACATCATACTTACTCATGTTTTCTTATTTTTTAATAGGTACGAACAATTATTAATCAAATAGCTATGCTTCGGTTTGCGGAGTACCGAAATTCATGGGTGGCAGATTCTGCCCTTCGGCCGCAATTTTTCCACGCTGTTCTTCATATTTGGAAATATTATCCTGCAGAGCATTTAATAAACGCTTCGCATTTTCGGGAGTCATCACTACGCGTGACCGCACTTTTGCCTTAGGCATACCAGGCATCATTTGAACGAAATCACACACGAATTCTGATTGCGAATGTGTGATTACGGCGAGATTTGAATAAGTACCATCTGCCACATCTTCGGGCAGTTCAATGTTGAGTTTGTTTTCTTTTGAATTATCGTTTTCCATATCACTAAAATTAATAAAAAAAGGCTATCAACTCAAAGCTGATAGCCTATATTTTGTAACTATTTTAATTTCGATTAGTCTTCATCTGACACAAGTTCGTCATAAGTTTCCTGCGATCCCACGATCATATCGTCAAAAACGCGCGTACCAGTACCTGCAGGTATCTGATGTCCAACAATCACATTTTCTTTTAATCCGAGCAAGTGATCTTCTTTACCAGATATAGCTGCTTCGTTCAACACTTTTGTCGTTTCCTGGAACGAAGCCGCAGAAATAAACGATTGTGTTTGAAGCGAAGATCGCGTAATACCTTGCAATAGAGGCTTAGAAGTTGCCGCTACAGCATCACGAGACTCTACAGTTTGCAAATCTTCTCTACGCAGTTGAGAATTTTCATCACGCAATTTACGAGCAGAAACGATTTGACCCGGTTTCAGATTTTCAGAATCTCCAGGTTCAACAACCACCTTCTGTCCGAATATACGGTCATTCTCTGTAATGAAATCTGCTTTGTGCACGGCTTGATTTTCAAGGAATTTTGTATCTCCCGCATCGGAAATCTCAACTTTAAGCATCATTTGACGTACAATCACTTCAAAGTGCTTATCGTTAATTTTCACACCTTGCAAACGATATACTTCCTGTACTTCATTTACAAGATATTCTTGAACCGCCGTTGGGCCTTGAATGTTCAAGATATCTTTTGGTGTAATCGCTCCATCTGACAGTGATTGTCCAGCTCGAACAAAATCATTTTCTTGTACGAGAATATGTTTTGAAAGCGGAACGAGGTATTTCTTTTTCTCACCCGTTTTCGCTTCAATAATCACCTCGCGATTACCACGTTTTATTTTACCGTAGCTCGCAATACCATCAATTTCTGAAACAACGGCAGGATTCGATGGGTTACGCGCTTCGAAAAGCTCTGTAATTCGCGGAAGACCACCAGTGATATCACCACCTTTACCACCAACTCGCGGTATCTTTACAAGACTTTGACCTTGCTTAATCTGATCCCCTTCTTTTACAGAAACGTGTGCGTTTACAGGAATTGGATAAGATTTAAGTATTTCACCTTTTTTATCCTTAATGAGGATAGTTGGGTTTTTCTTCTTATCCCGCGTCTCCGTAATCACCTTTTCAGTAAATCCAGTTTGCTCATCGACTTCTTCTCGGTAAGTCACTCCTTCAATTACATTCTCAAATTCGAGAGTACCACTGTATTCAGATACAATAACCGCATTGTAAGGATCCCAGTTACAGATCACATCGCCTTTTTTCACTTTCGTGTTATTTTCAGCGACCATTTCCGCACCGTAAGGAATATTACCTGTCATCGCAGCAAGCCCTGTTTTTTCATCAATGATTTTTAGCTCTGCAGAACGTCCTACGACGATTTCTTTCTCAGATCCATCTTTCTCCTTACGTGTAATCGTACGCAACTCATCGATTTCAAGTTGACCTGAAGCTTTCGCTTTCAAGTCGTTTTCATCGGCAATATTAGAAGCTGTACCACCAACGTGGAAGGTTCTTAATGTCAACTGAGTTCCCGGCTCACCAATAGACTGAGCAGCAACTACACCAACAGAATCTCCTAACTGAGACTCGCGGTTTGTAGCGAGGTTTCTTCCGTAACATTTAGAACAGACACCTCTTTTGAGTTCACAAGTAAGTACTGAACGAATCTCTACTTCCTCGATATCTGCCTTTTCAATTTTTTCGCCAAGTGCTTCTGTGATTATTTCACCCGACTCAACAATAACATTATCGTCATCATCCACGACATCATGCACCGTAGTTCGCCCGACAATTCGGTCGTAAAGTGGTTCAACTACCTCGTCATTTTTCTTTAACGGAGCCGCAATAATACCGCGGAGTGTTCCACAGTCGTGCTCGTTGACGATTACATCCTGAGCTACATCCACCAAACGACGTGTTAAATAACCCGCATCGGCAGTTTTCAACGCTGTATCGGCAAGTCCTTTTCGGGCACCGTGTGTTGAAATAAAGTACTCAAGAATCGAAAGCCCTTCCTTAAAGTTAGACAAAATAGGGTTTTCAATAATCTCTTGCGTTGAAGCTCCAGACTTCTGTGGTTTCGCCATCAAGCCTCTCATACCGGAAAGCTGACGAATTTGTTCTTTCGAACCACGTGCCCCAGAATCGAACATCATGAAAATCGAGTTGAACCCTTGCTTATCATTCTTGAGCTGTTCCATCAAGGTATGCGTAAGTCTCGAGTTCGTACGCGTCCAAATATCAATAATCTGATTATAACGCTCGTTGTTCGTAATAAGACCCATGTTGTAGTTTTCCATTACTTCAACAACACTTGTGTTGGCTTTATCAACGAGCTCCTCTTTTTCTTTAGGAATTATAATATCATCAAGGTTAAAGGACAATCCGCCTCTAAAGGCCATGTCATAACCTACATCTTTAATCTCGTCAAGGAATTCTGCTGTACGCGAGGTACCTGAAATCTTCAATACTTTGCCGATAATATCACGCAAAGCTTTCTTGGTCAGGATATCATTGATGAAACCAGCTTCTTTGGGAACCATTTCATTGAAAAGTACACGACCAACCGTTGTTTCAATCATTTGTAACGTTGACTCTCCCTTATCGTTCAGGTCAAACGTTCTGACCTTGATGTGCGCATGTAAATCAACGCTTCCTTCGTTCAACGCAATGCGCACTTCTTCCGGTGAGTAGAATGTCATTCCCTCACCTTTCATCGTACGAGCTTCATCCGTTTTACGACCTTTAGTCATATAGTAAAGACCGAGCACCATATCCTGTGAAGGAACAGCAATCGGAGCACCATTTGCTGGGTTTAAAATATTGTGAGAAGACAACATCAACAGTTGTGCTTCAAGGATCGCTGCATTTCCTAAAGGTAAGTGTACGGCCATCTGGTCACCGTCAAAATCGGCGTTAAAAGCTGTACAAACAAGAGGGTGCAGTCGAATCGCTTTACCTTCTATTAATTTCGGCTGAAAAGCTTGAATACCTAATCGGTGTAATGTCGGTGCACGATTCAGTAATATTGGATGTGATTTGATGACATTCTCTAAAATATCCCAAACCACAGGTTCCTTTTTATCAACGATCTTTTTGGCAGATTTCACTGTCTTTACGATACCTCTTTCAATCAATTTACGAATGATAAATGGCTTGTAAAGCTCAGCAGCCATATCTTTTGGAATACCACATTCGTGCATTTTCAAATCAGGACCAACAACAATCACTGAACGCGCTGAGTAATCAACTCGTTTACCAAGCAGGTTTTGACGAAAACGCCCCTGCTTCCCTTTTAATGAATCGGAAAGTGATTTCAATGGACGATTAGATTCAGTTTTTACTGCGCTTGACTTACGAGAATTATCGAAAAGCGAATCTACAGATTCCTGCAGCATTCGTTTCTCATTACGCAAGATAACTTCAGGTGCTTTAATTTCAATTAATCGCTTCAATCGATTATTTCGAATAATCACACGACGATATAAATCGTTCAAATCTGAAGTTGCAAAACGTCCACCATCAAGTGGCACGAGTGGGCGCAACTCAGGAGGAGTAACCGGAACTACCTTGATAATCATCCATTCCGGACGGTTTTCAATACGATCTTGAGAGTCACGCATAGCCTCGACAACCTGCAAACGCTTCAATGCTTCATTTTTACGTTGCATAGAAGTCTCCGTATTCGCTTTATGACGCAAATCGTAAGATAGTTGGTGCAGATCAAGTCGTTGTAACAAATCGTAAACTGCTTCTGCTCCCATCTTAGCAATAAACTTGTTAGGGTCAGAATCGTCTAAATACTGATTTTCCTTAGGTAACTCATCTAGAATATCCAAATATTCCTCTTCTGTGAGGAACTCCATATTCTCGAGAGGTTCTCCGTCTGCCTTTTGACCTTCACCACCTTGAATTACGACATATCGCTCGTAATATATGATTTGGTCTAATTTTTTAGTCGGTAAACCAAGTAGATATCCGATTTTGTTCGGTAAGGATCTGAAGTACCAGATATGTGCAACAGGAACTACCAACTGAATGTGTCCCATTCTTTCACGACGTACTTTCTTCTCTGTAACCTCCACGCCACAGCGATCACAAACAATTCCTTTATATCGAATACGCTTGTATTTACCACAGTGACATTCATAATCCTTTACAGGACCAAAGATGCGTTCGCAGAACAAACCATCTCTTTCTGGTTTATACGTTCTATAATTTATTGTTTCCGGCTTCAAAACTTCTCCGCTGGATTGCTCCAAAATTTGTTCCGGAGAAGCTAGAGAAATAGTAATTTTCGAGAAATTACTTGCCGTATCTTTTGTATCTTTTCTATAAGCCATTTTAAACAAGTGTTTTCAAATTCAACATTGACCTTAATCCATGGAGATGTTTAGTCCTAAACCGCGCAATTCGTGAAGCAATACATTGAAAGATTCTGGAATTCCAGGTTCTGGCAGATTATCTCCCTTCACAATTGATTCATACGCTTTTGCTCTACCGTTTACATCATCAGACTTCACGGTCAATATTTCCTGAAGAATATTAGCAGCACCGAAGGCCTCAAGTGCCCATACCTCCATTTCACCAAAACGCTGACCACCAAACTGTGCTTTACCACCGAGTGGCTGTTGCGTTATTAATGAATATGGACCAATTGAACGTGCATGCATCTTATCGTCTACCATGTGCGATAATTTAAGCATGTAAATCACACCCACCGTTGCTGGTTGGTGGAAGCGTTCACCAGTACCCCCGTCATACAAGAATGTTTTTCCTGAACGTGGAATACCAGCCTCGTCACAATATTGATCAATTTCATCAGGGTGTGCTCCGTCAAATATAGGTGTAGCAAACTTTTTACCTAATTTCTCACCAGCCCATCCAAGTACAGTTTCATAAATCTGTCCAAGGTTCATTCGTGACGGTACACCAAGTGGGTTCAACACAATATCGACAGGCGTTCCATCATCGAGGAATGGCATGTCTTCCTGACGTACGATATTCGCAACGATACCCTTGTTACCGTGGCGACCCGCCATTTTATCCCCTACTTTTAGTTTACGTTTCTTCGCGAGATAAACTTTCGCCAGTTTAACGATACCAGAAGGCAATTCGTCACCAACTGAAATATGGAATTTTTTACGTTTATAATTTCCAAGAAGGTCATTTGCCTTAATGTTAAAGTTATGGATCACGCGTTGCACCATCGAATTGATATTATCATCCTTCGTCCATTGACTCGGATTCACGATGGAATAATCAATAATGCCAAGACTCTTTTCAGAGAATTTTGATCCTTTTTTAATAATCTCTTCTCGGAAGTTATTCGTAACTCCTGCTGATTTATGTCCTTCAAGGATTTTTAGTAGCTTATCAATTAAAACCTTCTTCAACTCGCCGAGGTCCTTCTCAAAGTCTGCGTCTAATTGTTCGAGAATCGGTTTATCTTGTGCTTTGGTCTTGCGATCTTTTACTGCTCTAGAGAACAGTTTCTTATTGATCACAACACCCTTAAGTGAAGGACTCGCCTTCAGCGAGGCATCTTTCACATCACCAGCCTTATCCCCAAAAATAGCGCGGAGTAATTTCTCTTCCGGAGAAGGATCTGTTTCACCTTTAGGAGTAATCTTACCGATGAGTATGTCGCCTTCTTTTATTTCAGCACCTATCCGTATCAATCCATGTTCATCGAGATCTTTCGTCGCATCTTCACTCACGTTTGGAATGTCAGCAGTAAGCTCTTCCATTCCGCGTTTCGTATCGCGAACCTCTAATGAATATTCGTCAATGTGTACTGAAGTAAATACGTCATCCCGAACAACACGTTCAGAAATAACAATCGCATCCTCAAAGTTGTAACCTTTCCAGGGCATAAAGGCGACCTTCATATTTTGACCGAGCGCCAACTCCCCTTTTTGGGTCGCATATCCCTCACAGAGGACTTGACCCTTCACCACTTTATCACCTTTCTGAACGATCGGCTTCAAATTCATGGTTGAGCCCTGATTGGTCTTATGAAATTTAGTTAAATTATAAGTCTTCGTATTACCATCGAAAGAAACGATCTCATCTTCTTCTGACAAGTTGTAACGAATAATGATCTCATTAGCATCCACATATTCTACTACACCTTCGCCTTCCGCATTAATAAGTACACGAGAATCTTCCGCAACGAGTTTTTCTATACCCGTTCCTACAATAGGCGAATTTGGCTTAAGCAATGGCAACGCCTGACGCTGCATGTTTGATCCCATCAAAGCGCGGTTGGCATCATCGTGTTCCAGGAAAGGAATCGAAGACGCCGCGATAGATGCAATTTGATTGGCTCCGACATCCATTAAGTCCAACTCGCTAGGCGCCACTACAGGAAAATCACCTTCCTCGCGTGCCTTTATCAAATCATTTTCGAATTCTCCTTTATCGTTGATTGGCGCATTCGCCTGAGCGATCATCTTTGCATCCTCTTCTTCAGCCGACAAATAAACGGGTTCTTCGTCCAGCTTTACTTTACCTTTTTCTACTTTACGATAAGGAGTTTCAATGAAACCGAGTTTGTTTACCTTAGCAAATACACAAAGCGAAGAAATCAAACCGATGTTTGGACCTTCCGGGGTCTCAATCGTACACAGACGACCGTAGTGCGTATAGTGAACATCACGAACCTCGAATCCAGCACGCTCTCTAGACAGACCGCCAGGCCCGAGCGCAGAAAAACGGCGTTTGTGTGTTACCTCAGAAAGCGGATTCGTTTGATCCATGAACTGCGATAACTGGTTTGTTCCGAAGAACGAATTAATAACGGAAGATAATGTTTTCGCATTTATCAAGTCAATAGGCGTAAACACCTCGTTATCGCGTACGTTCATACGTTCTCTAATGGTTCTAGCCATTCTGGCCAAACCTACACCAAATTGAGAATATAATTGTTCACCAACTGTTCTCACGCGACGATTCGACAAGTGGTCAATATCATCCACCTCAGCTTTTGAGTTAATCAATTCAATGAGGTACTTGATGATTTTAATGATATCACTTTTCGTTAAAACACGTGATTCCTCGTCATCAGATATTTTTAATTTTTTGTTGATTCTAAAACGACCAACTTCTCCAAGATCATAACGTGTATCCGAGAAGAATAGTTTTTCAAAAACGTTGCGCGCCGTTTCAAAATCTGGTGGTTCAGCATTTCTTAGTTGACGATATATATGTTCTACAGCTTCCTTTTCGGAATTTGAAGTATCTTTTTGTAAAGTATTGTAAATAATCGTAAAATCGGCAGTGTTAACGTCCTCCTTGTGGAGAATCACTGTTTTTACACCGGCATCCATGATTTCGTCAATGTGCGATTCTTCAAGCACTGTCTCGCGGTCCAGAATGACTTCATTTCTTTCAATAGAAACCACTTCTCCAGTATCCTCATCAACGAAATCTTCTATCCACGATTTTAAAACTCTCGCGGCTAGTTTACGTCCTAATATTTTTTTCAGGTTGGTTTTATTGGCTTTCACTTCATCAGCCAAATCGAAAATCTCCAGGATATCTTTATCACTTTCGTATCCAATAGCTCTGAATAGTGTAGTAACCGGTAATTTTTTCTTTCGGTCAATGTACGCATACATCACATTATTGATGTCTGTGGCGAATTCCATCCAAGATCCCTTAAATGGAATAATACGAGCAGAATACAACTTGGTACCATTAGCATGTCGCGATTGACCAAAGAATACCCCTGGAGAACGGTGTAATTGCGAAACAATAACACGTTCTGCACCATTCACAACAAAAGAGCCCTTTTGCGTCATGTATGGTATCGTTCCAAGATAAACATCTTGAACAATAGTTTCAAAATCCTCATGTTCAGGATCCGTACAATAAAGTTTTAATTTCGCTTTAAGAGGAACACTATACGTTAGACCGCGTTCAATACACTCTTCAATCGTGTAGCGAGGCGGATCAACGAAATAATCTAAAAACTCAAGGACAAACTGATTTCGGGTATCTGTAATCGGGAAATTTTCCGAGAACACCTTGAAGAGTCCTTCTTTTTCTCTGTTCTCTGGAGTCGTTTCTAATTGAAAAAACTCACGAAATGATTTAATTTGAACATCCAAAAAATCAGGATATTCAAATGGACTTTTGCTCGATGCAAAGTTAATTCTTGTAGCGATATTATTTGATGTTGCCAAGACTACTAAATTTTATTAGAAAAAAGAACCATTGCGTTCTAAACGCAATAAAACAGCACGAGGCATCCCAAAAATTGGGGATGCCCGTGCTAAAAAATAAGTTAAAAACTTACTTAACTTCAACTTCTGCGCCTGCTTCTTCAAGCGACGATCTAAGGCCTTCAGCCTCGTCTTTTGCTACACCCTCTTTTACTGGAGAAGGAGCATTATCAACGAGCTCTTTTGCTTCTTTCAGTCCAAGACCAGTAAGTTCTTTTACTAATTTCACAACTGCCAACTTACTACCTCCGGCAGCATTGAGGATTACGTCAAACTCTGTTTGTTCATCAGCACCGTCGCCGTCTCCAGCTCCGCCGCCACCTGCAACTGCTACAGCAGCAGCTGCGGGTTCAATTCCGTGTTCCTCTTTGAGGATATCAGCTAGTTCGTTTACTTCTTTTACTGTAAGGTTTACTAGCGTTTCTGCGATTTCTTTTAACTCAGCCATTTTATTTAATTTAAAAAAGGTTCAATAATAAATTTAATTCTAATTAAGCTCTTTCTGAGAGCGTTTTTACGATTCCTGCAATTTTATCTCCCTGCCCTTTAAGACCAGACACAACATTTTTAGCTGGACTTTGCAGTAAGGAAACGATATCACCAATAAGTTCTTCCTTGCTTTTAATTGCCGTTAAGGCATCTAGTTGATCATCGCCTATATAAATTGCGTGATCCACAAAAGCAGCTTTGAGTACTGGCTTTTTATTCTTTTTGCGGAAATCTTTAATCACTTTAGCAGGTGCATTACCTACTTCAGCATACAAGACAGATGTCGGACCCGACAGTATTTCCTTCATCTCTCCGAGTTCCTTGTCTTCAACTTTATCCATTGCTTTTGCCAAAAGGGTATTTTTGACTACTTGCACACTGATTCCGTTTTTAAAACATTTTCCTCGAAAATCATTGATTTTCTCTACTGTCAATTCTGACGTGTCTGCCAGGTAGAAGACTCCAGTTCCCTGTAGTTCAGTTGTCAAGTCTTCAATATACTTCGCTTTTTCTTCTCTAGTCATAATTTCAACAATTTTAAGCGACAACAGACTTAGCGTCGATTTGAATACTTGGACTCATGGTAGAGCTCATATAGATACTTCTAATATAGGTACCTTTAGCTGCAGCCGGTTTCATTTTAATCAAGGTTGTCAACAACTCATTGGCATTGTCTTTAATTTTACTACCATCAAACGAAGCTTTCGCTATGTTTGAATGCACAATACCATATTTGTCGACGCGAAAGTCAATTTTACCAGCTTTCACTTCCTGAACTGCTTTTCCAACATCCATTGTAACCGTTCCGGTTTTCGGATTCGGCATTAAACCACGTGGTCCGAGAACACGACCTAACGCACCAACTTTACCCATTACAGAGGGCATTGTGATGATCACATCTACATCGGTCCAACCACCTTTGATTTTATCGATGTATTCGTCGAGACCAACATAATCGGCGCCAGCCTCAGTAGCTTCATCTTCCTTATCAGGTGTACAAAGCACAAGCACTTTTACATCTTTACCCGTACCGTGCGGAAGTGCTACGGTTCCTCTTACCATTTGATTCGCTTTTCGCGGGTCTACACCCAAACGAACACTCACGTCAACAGAAGCATCAAATTTAGCCTTGGTAATTTCCTTCACTAAATCACACGCCTCAGTCAACGAGTAAGACTTGCTACTATCAACTTTCGCAAGCGCTTCTTTTCTTTTCTTAGAAATACGTCCCATGATTCATGTTTTTTAGTTTCCAGGAAATTTACCTTTGACGGTAATTCCCATACTTCTTGCCGTTCCGGCAACCATTTTCATTCCAGATTCCACTTTAAAGCAGTTCAAATCGGGCAATTTATCCTCAGCGATGGCACGAACTTGGTCCCACGTTACTGAAGCTACTTTTACGCGATTAGGTTCTGCAGATCCACTTTTTAGTTTCGCTGCCTCCTTTAATTGTACTGCTGCTGGTGGCGTTTTGATTACAAAATCAAAGGATTTATCACCATAAACGGTAATAACCACTGGTAAAACCTTTCCTCCGCGATCTTGTGTTCTTGAGTTAAACTGCTTACAGAACTCCATGATGTTGACCCCTTTTGCACCAAGTGCGGGACCTACGGGCGGAGAAGGATTTGCAGCACCACCTTTGATCTGTAATTTGATCAATCCTGCTACTTCTTTAGCCATTTGTATATAATTTGTGTAGTACTAACGTGGAAGATCGATGGGAAGCTTTAATCATCGCAACCACTCCTACCGGTTAAAAAACTTATTAACTTTCTTTTTCTACCTGCATGTAAGATAATTCAACGAGATTCTTTCGTCCAAATATCTTAACCATAACTTTGAGTTTTTTCTTCTCTTCATTTATTTCTTCAATCGTACCATTAAAATTATTGAAAGGACCATCCACAACTTTAACGGACTCACCAACCACAAAAGGAATTTTCATTTCCTCTTCTGATTCCGAGAGCTCATCAACCTTACCTAAGATACGATTCACCTCACTTTGGCGCATTGGCAAAGGATCTCCGTGCTTCTCAGCACCCAGAAATCCAATAACATTGGGAATACCTTTAATTAAGTGCGGAGCTTCTCCGACAAGCGCAGCTTCCACCAATACATAGCCTGGTAAGAAAGCCTTCTCTTTACTCTTCTTTTTTCCGTTACGGATTTGAAAAACTTTCTCTGTTGGAATAAGGATTTGACCGAAATAATCGTTCATTTTCATGCGATTGATCTCCATCTCCATGTATTCCTTCACCATGTTTTCCTTACCGCTTATAGCACGAACTACATACCATCTTTTCTTTACCTCTTCCACTGCACTTAAACTTAATAAATTTCACAAGATCATTACGGATAAATAATTCCGAGTATTCCTTCCCAGAAATAACTGGATGGATTGACTCCGAAGATGAAATCCATCACAAAGATTATTAGAGAAAATAACACAGAACCAATAACCACAATAATCGTATTATTCTGCAATTCCGTCCATGTTGGCCAGCTCACCTTGTGAACTAACTCATGAACTGTATCCTGAAGGTATCCAACAATATTTGCCACTCTCTTTTGTATTTGCACGGGCGGTAGGGTTCGAACCCACGACCAATGGTTTTGGAGACCACTACTCTACCAGCTGAGCTACGCCCGTAGAAAAAGGGGAGTTCAGTAAACTCCCCTTTCACTGTATTGTTATTTCAAACTATTCAATGATCTCAGTTACCTGTCCGGCACCTACGGTTCTACCACCTTCACGGATTGCGAAACGTAGACCTTTTTCCATCGCTACAGGTACAATCAATTCGACTGTAATAGTAACGTTGTCTCCAGGCATAACCATATCACGACCTTCTTCCAACAAAATCTCACCAGTCACATCAGTTGTTCTGAAATAAAACTGTGGACGATACTTGTTGTGGAAAGGAGTGTGACGACCACCTTCTTCTTTCTTTAAAACGTATATCTCTGCTTTAAATTTAGCATGAGGCGTTGTAGATCCAGGGTGACAAATCACCATTCCACGACGGATTTGTTTTTTGTCAATACCGCGCAGCAATAAACCAACGTTATCACCTGCTTCACCACGATCCAAGATCTTACGGAACATTTCAACTCCGGTAATCGTTGATTTCAACTTTTCATCTCCCATACCCAAGATATCTACTTCGTCTCCAGTGTTCACAACACCAGTTTCAACACGACCTGTCGCGACTGTACCTCGACCTGTAATAGAGAAAATATCTTCTACAGGCATCAAGAATGGTTTATCTACATCACGCTCTGGAAGCTCAATGTATTCATCAACCGCAACCATCAAATCGTCGATAGCTTTTGCCCACTTCTCATCACCTTCCAACGCACCAAGCGCAGATCCTTTAATGATCGGTGTATTATCACCATCGTAGTCGTAGAAAGATAACAACTCTCTAATTTCCAACTCAACGAGCTCTAGAAGCTCCTCGTCATCCACTAGATCTACCTTATTCATAAACACAACGATTCTTGGAACACCAACTTGACGACCCAATAGAATGTGCTCGCGAGTTTGCGGCATAGGACCATCAGTAGATGCTACTACCAAAATCGCACCATCCATCTGTGCAGCCCCCGTAACCATGTTTTTTACATAGTCGGCGTGACCTGGACAGTCAACGTGTGCGTAGTGACGGTTGTCTGTTTCGTACTCAATGTGAGACGTGTTAATAGTAATACCACGCTCTTTCTCCTCTGGAGCGTTGTCGATTGTATCGAAATCGCGCGATTCAGCAAAACCTTTCTTGTTCAATACAGCTGCAATTGCCGCTGTCAACGTTGTTTTCCCGTGATCGACGTGACCGATTGTTCCAATGTTTACGTGTGGTTTGGAACGCTCAAATGTTTCCTTAGCCATTTTTATCTATTTGTTACTTGTTAATATACTAGTTAATTACCTACCTTTAATATATGCGAAATTTCACCCATTTTCACGAGTGAATTTTCTCATTCAGAGCCAATGACGAGAATTGAACTCGTGACCTCTTCCTTACCAAGGAAGCGCTCTACCCCTGAGCTACATCGGCAATTGAATTCTTTTAAAAAGTTAACAGAGCGGGAGACGAGATTCGAACTCGCGACCCTCAGCTTGGAAGGCTGACGCTCTACCAACTGAGCTACTCCCGCTTATTCCTAACAACTTTAGTGGGGAGAGCAGGATTCGAACCTACGAAGGCGTAGCCAGCAGATTTACAGTCTGCCCTCGTTGACCACTTGAGTATCTCCCCAATCAAAGTTTAACATGAGCCGATGGAGGGACTCGAACCCACGACCTGCTGATTACAAATCAGCTGCTCTAGCCAGCTGAGCTACATCGGCGCTTTGTTGGTAACAACTTTTTAAAGAACTCCCTTACACGTTAAAACCCGTTCGGGGATGCAAATGTATAAAAGAATTAATTTACAGCAAGCATTTTCAATACTTTTTTTTGTTTTTTTTGTACCGTCAACTTCTCCGAAGTGTATCAGACCACACATTCCAAAATTAACCACCTAAAAACAAGAGCTTTGCAACTTTCAAGCTCTTTAATCATCACCTCTTGGATGCGCCTGCTTGTAAATATCAGCCAATTGATCAAACGAGTTATGAGTATACACCTGAGTAGCATTCAGATTGGCGTGGCCAAGCAACTCTTTTAGTGACTCCAGACCTGCACCGTTATTAAGCATGTGTGTCGCGAATGTGTGTCGTAAGACGTGTGGACTTCGCTTCTCCAGATGAGTAAGTGTAGAGAGGCACGCATTCACTTTACGATATACAAATTTCGGATAAAGCGGTTTACCTTTATCAGTAACGAATATGTGCGGATCCTCGCCGTGTAAAGGGTCATTCATTAAATCCTCCAGCTCCTTATACAATGAAGGTGTGAGCGGTATCATCCGTTCTTTATTGCGTTTTCCCAAGACCCGAAGCGCATTGTTGGCAAGCGCCGTACTTTTCAAACCAATTAACTCTGACAACCTCATTCCCGTCTGATAAAGCACTTCAATAATTAATCGATCCCGCTTACCTGCATAATCCTTAGAGAAAAGCTCTTCTAATTTTGATTCATCAAGGGACTCATGTTTTACGAATTCAGGAAGTCGCTTGCGCTGTTTAGGTCCTATGATTCTTGTCATTGGATTTACCGCTATTACCTTGTTATTGAGCAGCCATAAAAAAAAGGTTCGCAGCGAAGATAATTTACGGTTAACGGATCGGCTCCCCAAATCCTGGTCCATCAACTCAACAATCCATCCTCGGACGAGTTGATAATCTACCTCTTTTAGTTTAGATTCATCCTCGAGATTTACAAAATTCAAAAACTGAGATACATCGCGAAGATATGCCTTGACCGTGTGATCTGACATTCGCCTTTCAGCTATGAGATATGTTTCAAAACTTTCAATCATAAAAAAAGGAGCCTGCTCCCAGACTCCTTTAACGTAAAAAAAACAAAAAAGTTTCTTAAATCTCTTCAGATTCCATTCGCTGTTTGTAGGCAGCTTTAATTCGTTGTTGACGAATTTTCACAGAAGGCTTTATGAATTCCTTGCGCTTTCTTAGCTCTCGCATAACGCCAGTCTTTTCAAATTTCTTCTTGTACTTTTTGAGTGCACGCTCAATATTCTCTCCTTCTTTTACTGGTACTACTAACATATATCTATATTATTTCATTTTATTCAAAACGGACGGCAAAGATAAAAAGAAAATTGTTTTCCACAAATGTTATTTCAAAATTTCTCTGGAAATTACAACTTTCTGGATTTCCGAAGTTCCTTCACCAATGGTCATTAATTTAGCGTCGCGCAAAAACTTTTCCGCGGGATACTCTTTTGTATAACCATATCCCCCCATAATTTGAACCGCTTCGTTACCACATTTTACGGAAACTTCACTTGCAAAATACTTCGCATACGCTCCTTCTTTCGTCATGCGGTCTCCATTATTTTTTAAAGCTGCAGCGTTGAAAGTTAGTAATTCAGCTGCCTTAACATTGGTTGCCATATCGGCCAATTTGAATGATATGCCCTGGAAAGAGCCAATGGGCTTACCAAATTGCTCTCGTTCTTTTGCATATTGAACAGAAGCCTCATATGCACCTCTTGCAATTCCACAGCTTAAAGCAGCAATCGATATCCTTCCTCCGTCGAGAACCTGCATCGCCTGCATAAAACCTTCACCAAGCTCACCAATAACATTTTCCTCGGGAATACGGACATCTTCAAAAATGAGTTCAGCAGTTTCACTAGCACGCACACCAAGTTTATCCTTAATTTTCACTGCAGAAAATCCTGGAGTACCTTTTTCTACAATAAAAGCAGTAATCCCTTTACTGTCGAGTAGTTCACCAGTACGTACCAAAACAACCGCGACGTCTCCCGATAAACCGTGAGTAATCCAATTTTTAGCTCCATTGATCACCCATTCATCACCATCTTTGACAGCTGTAGTTTTCATACGCATGGCATCAGATCCCGTATTTGGTTCTGTCAGCCCCCAAGCACCTATCCACTCTCCAGATGCTAATTTAGGCAGGTATTTTTTCTTTTGTGCCTCAGTTCCGTGGTAATAGATATGTCCAGTACACAGTGAATTATGTGCTGCTACAGACAGACCAATCCCTCCGCATACTTTACCTAATTCTATTAGCGCTGTTACGTACTCATCATATGTAAAGCCGCTACCTCCATATTCTTCGGGAATGTAGATACCCAATAGACCCAATTCTCCCATCTTTTTCATAACATCAACGGGGAAATGTTCGTCTTCATCCCATTGGAGGAGGTTTGGTTTAATTTCTCTAGCAGCGAAATCCCGCACCATTTGCTGGATCATTAACTGATTTTCATTTAAGTCAAAATTCATCTTCTAAAATTTTCAAACGTTTCCAAACGTGGCTTGTTAGTAGGTCGCTAATTTAATAATATTTTCCTTCAATGCCCCAAGCTCGTCTTGTCCATTTAAATACGAAAGGTGGATCAAAAAAAGATATCCAACGACATCTGCACTATTCGAACGCACTAATTCAGCTGCGGCTTTCGCAGTTCCACCAGTAGCTAAGAGGTCGTCATGTACAATAACGCGATCATTCGGGGTAATAGCATCCTTGTGCATCTCAATAGTTGCCTCACCATATTCAAGGGCGTATGTATTGGTTATTTTTTCGTACGGCAACTTACCCGCCTTACGAACCATGACAAACGGAAGCCCTAATTGCATGGCCAATGCCTGACCGAACAAAAAACCGCGACTCTCGATCCCAACCACTTTTGTTACACCCGAATGTTTGATTTGGTTCACCATTTCCTCTACTACTGCGTTGCACAATTCAGCATTCATCAAAAGAGTTGTTATATCTTTAAACTGAATCCCTTTTTTCGGGAAATCAGGCACATTACGTACACTAGCTTTAATTCTCTTTTCTAAGTTCAAATTCATTCAGTTGAAATATAGGGTTTCAATTTATCCAATAGCTCACCATCAATGTACGGCGATTGTAACAATTGGTCCACCGATTCAAAGGGACCATAATTCTCTCTCAGATATATGATCGACTTTGCCATGTCTGTTGTAATATCAGGATGCACAACCAGCTCATCACGAGGTAAGCTATTTATATTTTTTCGATTGACTTGACCAGGGTCCACATCAAGATAATTACTTAAGCTATCGAGCTTACCTGGTGTCATTTTGTATAAGTCTTTTAATTGATCTATAGCGATGATTCCCCCATACGCTTTTCTCAAGCTGATTATTTCTTCAGCGTAATATTTCCCGATACCGGGGACAGATTTTAACTCAGAAAAGGAAGCGTTATTAACTGAAACAGGAAATTGGACACTTCTTTCTTTATCCTCATTCGGAGAGGGATCAACATCTGGGGAAATCTTTTCCGCTGAGTTCTGTTTATTATTACTGGATGTATTTTTAGTTTCGGGTAAATCAATGTAAGGATATAATTTTTTATAGAGATCTTCATCAATAGCGTAAAGCTTTAAAACATCAGATTTAGTCACCAATTCAGCTCCAGTGTTTAAATAATTCTGGATTGAATGCGCCTGTTTTTCTGTCAGACCCATCTCCATCCATTGTTGAGTTGTCAATTTATTGGGATCGAACTGCTGGTCGGGCAATTTAAATTCACGCTCACCACCAGCTTCACCCTTTTCACCAGCATTATCCTCACTTAGCGTTTTCGCTATTGCTATTTGCCTTATTTCTGGTGATAATGAAGCCTGCTGAATATAGTTTCTATATATTCTCGGGAGAATAGCAATTAGCACGAACAGGATAAGTAGAACAAATGCTCCATTTCTAGCCCGTTTTGAAAAAATTAACCAATCGCTATCCCAACCCGCATCAGACAAAATTAATTACTTGAACTTTTTGATTGCTCCTGATTTGATTCTGGCAAAGTAATCGACCATATCGCGACGCACCTCACCAGACATAATAACCAGTCCGAGAATGTTAGGGAACGCCATACCCAAAATCATTAAGTCGGAAAAGTCAATTACGGCACCGAGTCCGATGGAAGATCCGACCACTACAAATATCAGGAAAATCAATTTGTATGTAATGGCAGCTGCCTTTGTCTCACCGAAAACGTAAGTCCATGCTTTCAATCCATAATAGGACCAGGATATCATTGTTGAAAAGGCAAAAAGCACCACAGCAAAAGAAAGGACGTACAATGACCAGTCTCCCAGGGAGGATGAGAACGCCGCAGAAGTGAGAGCTGCACCCTCAAGGCCTTCGGGATCTTCTGCGTACCCCGTGAAAATTATCACTAATGCCGTCATTGTACAAACAATCACTGTATCAATGAGTGGTTCCAGAAGTGCTACAGTACCTTCACTAATGGGCTCTTTTGTTCTTGCCGCTGAGTGAGCAATAGCCGCTGAACCAACACCTGCTTCATTAGAAAATGCCGCACGCTGAAAGCCCATAATTAATACGCCTATAAACCCACCGTAAATAGCCTCTGGACTAAATGCACCATAGAATATCGTTTTAAAACCATTGCCGAGGTTGTCATAATTGAACAGAATAATTGTAATGGCAGAGATTACATAAATGGCTACCATCGATGGTACAATTTTATCCGTAACACGTGCAATACTCTTAATTCCTCCAATAATAACTATACCGACCAGGATAGCCATTATCACACCAAATATAAATCCGTAAGATTCAAAACCTTCCCAGCCAGGGATACCTGCTAATTGATTAAAGGCTTGGTTAGCCTGGAACATGTTTCCTCCTCCAAGGGAACCTCCGACACAGAGTATAGCAAACATAACTGCCAGCACCTTGCCCAAACCTTTAAAAAATGGTCCGCGCTTGGCCAATCCTCTGCTCAAATAATACATGGGTCCACCAAACACTTCGCCATCTTCTTTTTGGTGGCGATATTTAACACCCAGCGTACATTCCACAAATTTCGAAGCCATTCCAATCAGTCCTGCAAGAATCATCCAGAATGTAGCGCCTGGACCTCCCATACTAATAGCAATTGCTACACCAGCAATATTTCCGAGACCAACAGTCGCAGACAAAGCTGTTACCAGTGCCTGAAAGTGTGAAACTTCACCAGAATCATCCGATGGATCATCGTATTTACCACGAACCAACGCTATAGCATGTCGAGCCCCTTTGAGCTGCACAACCCCAGTCCGCAATGTAAAAAAGAGGGCACCACAAACGAGCCAAACAACGATTAGTGGAATACCCTGAACTTTTTGTGTAAGATTTTTAAAGTAATACGGTTGCGGCTCATCATAATGGATTTTTCCAATAATTTTTTCGGAACGGTTACCTCTTTTGTTGGTAAAATAGACGTGATCACCTGACACTACTTTACTTCCTTTAAATTCTCCATGGTGAAGCGTACCTTTTCCCATAGCGAAGAGTGGAAACTCACGATCTCCGTCCTTCAATATGGCGATCCGTTCCTGATGCTTTACCTTTTCACCATCACCTTTGAGCCACTTTTTGATCGTGTAATCTTTTTTCTTCTGATTCAGAGCGAAAGGAGCTTTTAATTTATACTCTCCTACTTTTACGGTATCCGACCAAATATTGGAGAAAAGAATACTCTGCATAGCTGCCACAGCTGGTTTCATCGAATTATTGAAATGCTCAGGGATACTATTTGGCTGTACAATACCCTGGAGGTGAACAGTATCATCATTCGCATCCACGACATCTACAGCGATTTTCTCACCCTCTGAAAGTCCTTTAGCTACGCGATGATAAATCGATACCTCCTTCTTATTCCAAATATAACGATAAGGCTCCTTTCCTCCTTGAGGAAGAACCTCTGCAGTTACATCGTCAATTGCCGGTAACGAATCTTTAATCACAAACTCTGCACTTAATGGTTCATTCTGACCGAAAACACTAAGTGAAAAAATAATCGTCATTGATAGTAGCAAGAACTTCATCATTGTTGTTTTTTAAATGTTTAAACAGTATTAGCTTTCGTTATCTGAATCGTTTGACTTAATTCGCTAAAATATAAATATTTTTGATTTTAGGGCTTCATAAGTGCAATGCTTTCTATGAAGGTGTGCGGTTCGTAATGGATGAGCTCGCGCGCTTTATCTATTTGAAGTCCTGAGGAAGCGGGGCGTTGCGCTTTTTGGGCTAATTCTTTTGAGGAAATGGGCTGAACATATTCTCCGGATTTCCCTAACCAAATCGCAATCTCTTTGATATATGCGTACATGGACTTTACATTTGGTCCAGCAATATTGACGATACCATTATACCTGAGCCGTCCCAGATCGAGACAACCTCTCGCCAAATCAATAGCAAAGGTGGGCGATCGGAATTGGTCGTCTACAATTGTCAACTCCTCATCATTTTTGAGTTTTTCCACCGACCAACTGAAGATATTACCTTTGGAGAGCGACTCGCCCAAACCAAAAACTAAAGAAGTTCGTACAATAGTGTATTTCGACAACTCTTCACGTATCAACCTCTCCGCAAGTAATTTTGAATTTCCATAAACACTCAAGGGATGCGGTTCATCATCTTCTGAATACATTTCCTTTTTACCGTCAAAAATAAAATCTGTAGACAACTGAATAAAGTGTGTATCATTCGAAAATGAATTGATTGCTTCTGCTATGTTTTTGACGCCCTCAACATTTATTCGCAGACACTCAGCTTTATCTTCCTCACATTTATCCACATGTGTCATGGCAGCTGTATTGACAATGACATCTGGTTGAAAGGACACAATTCGTTCTTTAACTTGGTTTTTATCTGTAATATCCATCATTTGAAAACGATTGGATGGACAAGAGCTGGAAACATTCGGGTTTCTTGAGGTTGCCAAATAGTCAACACCTTCTTTATTCAACAATTTAACCAGTTTTTGTCCTAAAAGCCCATTGCTTCCAGTAATCAACATTTTCATAAATCTGTGCTTATAGTTCCCAAATTGATTTGCGTTTTCTTCTCAACTTGAAGATGTGCTTGTTTTCAAGAATCCAACCCATAGCAAGATAAATCAGCAGCGGCGATCCCAGAGCAATAAAAGAAGTATAGATAAAGAACAGCCTAACTTTAGAACTTCGAACACCCAACTTCCTGGCCCACCATTCACTCACGCCGAATGAACGCATCTCAAAAAAGAAAATTATTTTCTGAATCAACCCCCTCATTATTCCTCTAATTAATCGAGTAGCTTTCTACCCACTTCACAAGATAAACATTTTTTAAAAGTACAAAATTCGTTATTCAATTCGAGAATTCCCTGCGATTCTAATGCATTTTCTATCCTAACACCTCTTTCATGCCATTGTTTGACAATCTTGTTCTGCTCTGGACGCAAATCGATCATCACGTCGATTAATGCTTGCTCATAGGCATAATCTTGATTTAAATGCTTAAAAAAAACAAACAGAGGAGCAATTGCATTGATCATAATCCCACGAATGACACGAGGTGAGATGTTTACTGCATGACGCTTTCTACATGATCTTTCAAAGGTGAAATGTTGTTCCCAAAATGGATGTAATTCTAGTTCCCCTAATTTTTCAGCAAATCTTTTTGCGTCTGCAGCTGTTTTCAATTGAAAGTGAAACACATCAACGGCATGAATAATTCTTATTAACTGTGCGATTTTCAATGTCGGGAAACTGTAAGGGCGCACTCCACTAAACTTCCAGGCGGACTTTTGCATTTCCAGCAAGTTATATTTTCTTTTCATGTGTTCCCAATCATTTTGTAATCTAATGATGTAAGGATGTACGTACTTCACATCAAGCAGTCCCGCAACACCAAAAAAAAGCGCTGCCAACCGATTGCTATCCCATCTTTCGCGCTGGACAATTAAGGGGTCGATTCGCTGTGCCAGTTCAAGAAAAGGTAATTTATTAACGCGACCGCCCAATGATTGGCAAAGCGCTGTAAGAATAGCAGTTTTCCTGTTTTTGCCCGCACGCTCATAAGCATTTACCAACTCCAGGCCTTTCCTTTCCAATCGCTCCAAAAACGCATTAGTGATCTGCTTGTTTAAAGATTCCTGCATATTCGCAATTCGACTTTCACAAGGCAACTTATTTTTACTTTTGAGCAACTGATAAAACTGGTTGTAATGCTGTTTGTCAATCCTATTCTTTAAAGTTAAAGTAGGCAATTTCTGTTCTTTAACCCGAACTTCTCGATCATGTTCCAGGACAACGTGGAGCACTACATTATCGTAGGCGCGATCCAGGTGATGACGGTGGAGATACCAATCAGAAGATTTTATATGTAATTCTATATTTCCTGACCACTCAATACCCTCAATTGCTATAGTGCCATTGAAAAAGTCTGGACCTGCATCAAAATTGTGCCAACCCACATTTTTTATGGTGACACTTCGACCGTCTTCGAGTTCCAGTCCACGAAAATCAAATCGTTTCGTTTTCCAAATATAATGGAGATATTCCTCTTTCATTAGGTGGTTAATTTTATAGATTCCTAGTGAAGATAAAAAAAATGGAGGAAGTCTCCAATTAAACTCACGGAGATTCTTTACGACCTTTCACCCCTCTAATACCAATGACAGTGATATCATCCGTTTGCGGTTCATCTCCAATCCAAGCAGAAAGGTGCTCTCTAAAGATTTCATTTTGCTCTTGCATATCTTGAGGTGTTAGTGCATCGAGTAATGCCAAGAACTTCTTAATCGAAAGTTTTTTATTCTTTTCTCCTCCAAATTGATCGGGATAACCATCTGAGAAGAGATAGAGTGCCTGATTATTAGAAAGCGACATTTCCTGAGTCTTGTAAGAGAAATTTTCTGAGCGCGGTTCATCACCAATGTGCTTAGACTCCCCTTTAAAAACTTGAATTTTATCATTGTCTTCATCAGTCACAACAAATCGACCTCCGGCTGTTGAATACATGAGATTCGAAGTATGATGATCAAAAACACAGACCACAGCCTCCATTCCATCTTTAATTTGATTTTGGCCATCTCTTGGCAAGACCTGCTTTAATCGCGCATCTAATTCATTAAATATTTCTCCAGGATCTGTTATTCCTGCTTCGAGAATAATCTGATTCAGAATATTAATACCAAGCAAGGTCATAAAAGAACCGGGTACACCATGCCCTGTAGAATCAGAACAAATCAAGATGGTTTTATCATCAACTTCATTTAACCAGTAGAAGTCGCCACTCACGATATCTTTTGGTTTAAACAAAATGAAATGTTCCTCGAAAACTCTTTCAAATTCAGAAGACCGCGGCAACATGTTAAACTGGATACGACGAGCATAATTAATAGAAGCCGTAATATCCTTATTCTGTTCTTTGATGATCGAATTGGCTCTTCTTCGCTCGGTGATATCCCGTGCTAGGCCCAAGAATCCGGTTACAATATTATCTGCTCCGGGTTTTAAAAGCGTGGTTAGGTTTTGCCCCAACCATTTTACCTTTCCATCAGGTGTTTCGATTGGAAACTCAATGTAATCATTTTTCTTTCGATCCTTAAAATTGGTCGTATAGAATTTCTGTACTCTAGAGCGGTGTTTTTCCGGAATAACTGCAGCGATTGAAGTTCCAATGAGCTCCTCGTATTTCCGATCCAAAACGTCGAGCCCTTTTTCATTTATAAACGTAAAGTTTCCGTTGGGATCCGTTTGAAAAATTAAGTCATCTGCATTGCGGACAATGAGCTCATAATAGTTTTCGAGATTAATTTTATCCGTAACGTCCTGACCTAAAATGACGCGAACGTCACCAGAGAATTCTTTACACGACCATTGATAATAGACAATTTCATTGTTTTTCGTGAACAGGGGAGTAACGAAGATTTTGCCCTCTTCAAAATCTTCTGTGAGCTCAATATTTGAAAACTTCTTATGATTTTTAATCTCAGGTTGATGGCGATTGAGTTCCTTAATATAATGCCCTCGAAGTGATTCCTGCAGGTCCAATAACTCCTCAATATTTTCACTCGAATACGAAATCTTACCACTTCCATCAAAAGCTACAACGAGAGCATTCCCTTTATTGACAACTCCTGAAGTGAAGATCAAGCGTTCCAACGAATTGTTGCGCAGATAAGTCATGAAAATAACGAGAAAAGCAGCAACGGCAATACCTACTAAAAATAAATATTGATTGTAGATCGCACTATCTAAATAAAACACCACAGCCACACTTGCCAGCATAAGTACGAAACTAAATGCAATAGCTGATTTTAAAGAGCGAAAAACAAAGGGTGCTACATAAGCTACAACTAAAGTAGCCATAAAGTAAAAGGGGTGAATATCTGAGAGGAAAGTAAGCAAATGGTTGTATCCAAGCAATCCTAAAAAACCGAGAATCAAGAGCTCGTTCGAATAGCGCATAAACCGACGATTGAATGCGACCAATAGGAACAATACAAAAACTACTATACCGAGGATAATCGCTGACAGATCATGAACCTGAATCGTTTCATCTAATCGCGGAGCAAAAATGTGAGCAGCCGTATTAGCAAAAGCACCAAAGAGTAAAATACTACCAGCCATTCTTCTATCCGCACCTACATCCCTGGAAAGAATAATATTTTTTTTATTGAAACTTTTGGTTCTTTCGAGTACCACAAAATTAGCGAGAATGACTAGTCCAATAACAACAATGATGAACCATTTAGATGTATAGAATGGTTCATATATTTGAAACGAAAAAGTAGAAATATCACTCACCAATTCCTCATCAACTGTTGACCGAACTTTAAACGTGTATTTCCCTTTATCTAAATTATTGAAAAACACCTCCTCCTCTGCGGACCAATCCGACCACTCGGAATTTTCTAAACCTTCCAGTTGATAGCTGTACTTAACGAAACTCGATTTAGTATTGATACTTTTGAATTGAAAAGAAAAGTTACTCTCATCCGAATTAAACACGTTTCGGCTCTTATCTAATTCATACCATTCGTAATCTTTATTCTTGATTTGTTTTATCCTTGGCGATACAGGTTTCAGGTTCTTCTTAAAATATTCAGGTCGAATCATGAAAAGCCCTTCAAGTGTACCGACAAATATAGTTCCATAACGCGTCTTAAATGAAGAACGCATGTGGGTTTCATATCCGCCAAAACCATTTTCCTGATTATAAGTACTACTCGATTTGGCATTTCCGTTAGCGTCGACACGTATAACAGTAATCCCTTTATTGGTCCCCACGATCAAATTGCCGTTACTATCTGTGTTTAGGGTGTAAATCAGAGTGGATGGCAAAAATCGCTGGGCAGTGATCGCTCTAACATCTCCTGATTTTGTAAACCCCAACAATCCCTCATCCAGGCTAAACCAAGATGTTCCAAAACTGTCTTGAGCCGAATTTCCTACATAAGCCCCCAGAGATGTTCCATTTACTTCCTGAGGCAACTTTTTGAATAACTCCGATGAAATATCATATTCAAACACACCATTATTCGACCCAAAAAGAACCTTGGAAGAATCCGCGTTAAAAGTAGCTGTATAGAAATAAGCTGGTGCTTCACTAAAATGCATCGTGGTATCGTTACTTTCGTCACGGTAATAAAGACCTTTGCCTTCAATCGCATACCACAAGTGTTCGTTTTCACCAAACACCAACGTTAGTCTTGCTTTGTCATCTATATTAATTAGCTCATCTCTGACAAATTTGGTATTCTTCACTTGCCACAATCCTTTGTTAGAAGCTACGTAATTACTTCCCTTATACTGGGTAAGACTTTTAACAGAAAAATCTTCGTACTTAATAAAGTCTGTGTCATTCCTTCGGTTGCCAACGTAAGTTTGACCTTCACCAACAGCAATAATGGCGTCGTATTGCTTTGTTCTTCCTATGAATGTGATGTGCGTGTTGCGATAAACTTCGTTAAAATTGATTTTAGTAAAAGGCTCAAGTGAAATTCGAAAAATACCACTTTGCTGCGTCGTCACCCAAATATCACGATTCCGATCTATAAAAATATCTGTTGGGCCAACAATCTTTTTCGTGGAATTATTGATGAGTCGTACATACCTTTTACTCGATTTATCTTTGAGTATAACATTACCTTTATTGGTGATGAAAACAAATTTATCAAATCGTTCTGCAAATTTTATTACGTATTCCTCATCGCTCGTATAATCACGCCTCAAATCCTCATCAATAAAAAATTTAGGGCGGAAATCATCCATCAAAACGGTCAACTCTTTGTTTAACTCTCTATTCGCGAGAACGAGACTATCACCAGACTTATAAGCGCCCACTAACTCCTCTGTCATGGAGCGATCTGTTCCCAGCCAATCGTGTAAATTCTCAACGCGATCCTCATAAATCACGTAATTCCCTTTGGATGTGAACATAAATAACCCCCGGTCTAATTTCAATGAACCATAAAAATGGGTTTGCTCATTGTAGGGGAACGTTTTTCTTTCATGAGTGAGGGTGCTGTCATCAAAAATAAAAACCCCACCATCCTGCAACACAACCTGACGATCCTGAAACTGCAAAATTGCATGGTTTTGACCGTATTGAGTGATATAATCGAGTTGATCTATCTGATCATAGGTTAGGGTATAATTATTTCTAAAAAGTGTTGAAAAATAAATACGTTCCTCTGAAAATGAAATTGAATTTACATGGCGGTTCGTTCGACCTTGAATAGCCTCTAGATAATCAAACTTTTTTCCATCGAACCGCATAAGACCTGCCCCGTCCGTGCCAAACCACAAGTATCCATATTTATCTTCATTGACAGTGAGTATGGAGGACAACGTCAGTCCATCCCGGTGATTATAATTTTTAAATGTATAGAGCTGCGTCAATGCATTACAAGAAACAACCAGAAAACTGATGACAATAAATATGCGCTGCAAGGATGCTTTCATTTCATAAGCAGAATTAGGATGTTAAATCTACAAAAAAATATTTGAACAATGAGTGATTTATGATTGTTGCGAGAAGTCGTTCTAATTTTATAGAAGCGGTCAGTATAAAACATTGTTTGAATACTCTTCAGGAACAAACGATTAAAATCGAAGGAACCACTGATATATCCTGGAGTTTAACAGCTTATTAGGGAGGTATAATACCATACAAACTATACTTTCTTCTCACACGATCTCAGTTCGAGCATAATTTATTTTACTTCGGCCCTTTTTATTTCAGCAGTCCCATAATTTACCCTAAGTTAGTATTGAGCATACAAAACCTATCGTTATTTTCCTCGTGCCACAACTTGAATTATTTCCTGAACTTGACGAGCGCGTTTTTTAGCTTCATTTAATCGATCATTAGTAATTGTCGCGTGCCCCATTTTTCGGTGAGGTTTCGTCTCTGATTTACCATAATTATGAATATAAACGCCGTGCATGGCCATAGCTTCCTCTATCCCTTCATACGTTGCTTTACCTCTGTAATGTGGATGCCCCAGCAAATTAACCATAACACCTGGCCGAACGAGCGAGGTGTCCCCGAGAGGAAGACCAATGATGGAACGAAGATGTTGTTCAAATTGAGAAGTAAGGTTACATTCTATCGTGTGATGACCACTATTGTGCGGTCGTGGTGCAACCTCGTTTACCAATAGCTCTCCTTCCTTCGTAAGAAATAACTCCACAGCCAGCAGCCCCACCATATCAAGTGATTCTATCACCTTTTTTCCAAGTGCTTCGGCTCGCTGCTCAATCGACGCTTCCACGTTTGCCGGAGCAAATAAAAACTCGACGAGATTGAGGTCGGGATTAAACTCACACTCCACCAACGGAAACGTGGCAACTTCTCCTTCCCTGTTTCTCGCAACAATGATCGATAATTCCTTCTCAAAATCTATTGCTTTTTCTAACAGTGAAGGCGCATCAAAACCATTTTTAATATCCGAATCGTCCTGAATGCGCGTAACACCCTTTCCATCATACCCTCCAGTGCGCATTTTTTGAATGGCTGGAAAACGACTCTGATGAGCTTTGAGATCCGCGCGCCCTTCGAGCAAAACAAAATCTGCTGTAGGAATATCGTGATCCACGTAAAACTGCTTTTGTAACCCCTTATCTTTTATTATTTTTAGTACGCGTGGCTGCGGAAATACATGAACACCTTGGTCTTCAAGAACTTCAAGTGCCTCAATATTTACATTTTCTATCTCGACTGTAAGCACATCCTTATCCGCTCCAAATTCAAGAACATCCTGATAATTTGTAATATCACCTTCGACGAATTCATTCGCCAAAAGACCACATGGCGCTTCTTTACTTTTGTCCATGCAGTATATAAAAACGTCATAACTTATGGCTGACTGAATCAACATTCTCCCTAATTGTCCGCCACCTAAAACACCTAGCTTAAATTGTTCTCCGTACCATTTATTTTTCATGTTCACAAAAGTAGCGAAATCAAAGCGTGTTCTCCAACCATTTCTTTCCTTTTACTGCAAGTAGACTAAATCTATACAAGAAGAAGTATGAATGATCCATCAACAAGTTATATGCTTATCCGCTTGTTTACCCCAAAAAACGCATTCCCCACAATAAATT
>CAYFTH010000019.1:0-35051 GCA_964346075.1 uncultured Fluviicola sp.
GCGGTCGTGCAAAGAAAGGAATGTTTGAAGGAGACCTGGACGAGGGCGAACTTGAAATCGGACAAGTTTCTGGATTGATTAACGATATTAAACCTGCCGCACAAATCCTGAACGATATTGTTGAAGGATATAAGTCAGTATTGACTGCGCAAAACAACGAAGACAAATACAACTTTTAATGATTCATTTTGAACGATTTACCCTACCCAATGGATTGAGGGTATTATTTCACAAAGATATCACCACTCCAATGGCGGTCGTAAATACGCTCTACGACGTCGGAGCTCGGGATGAGGATCCTGCTCGTACGGGATTTGCTCATCTTTTCGAACATTTAATGTTTGGAGGCTCTGTGAACATCCCCAATTTTGACGGGCCATTACAAAAAGCAGGAGGGCAAAACAATGCTTTTACGAGTAATGACATGACGAATTACTATGATATTATACCGGCTGAGAATCTGGAAACAGCGCTCTGGCTAGAGAGTGATCGAATGCTTTCTTTAGCCTTTACAGAAAAGAGCCTGGAAGTTCAGCGAAGTGTAGTTATCGAAGAATTTAAGCAGCGCTATTTGAATCAACCGTATGGAGACATGTGGTTAGAGTTTAGACCACTGGCTTACGAGGAACATCCTTACCGCTGGTCCACAATCGGCAAAGATATCAGTCACATCGAAGAAGCCACAATGGAAGAGGTTAAAGACTTTTTTCATCGTTACTATCATCCGGGGAATGCAATTCTATGCATTTCAGGAAACTTCGAATTAGCTTATATTAAGGAACTTGTGACTAAATGGTATGGTGATATTCCATCACGTGAAGTTCAGAAAAGAGATCTTCCTAAAGAACCGAAACAGACTGCTTACAAAGAGAAAACGATAGAAAGAGATGTACCTTCTGATGCATTTTACCTTGGTTTTAAAATGCCTGGACGGAACGCGCCGCATTATCACGCCGCCGATCTACTTTCAGACATTTTGGGGCGGGGAAAATCCTCACGACTTTACAAGCGATTGAAGAAAGAGAAAGAACTGGTATCTGAAATTAACGCGTATATCCTTGGCTCTTTTGACACAGGGTTACTCATGATCAGTGGTAAACCAGCCGATGGCGTAAGTACTGAAGAAATTGAACCCTTCATCCATGAAATTATTGACGAATTACAAGAGAAGTCTATCTCTGAAGAGGAACTCGAAAAAATCGTCAATAAAGTTAAAACGACCAATGTATTCTCCGAACAAGGTATTCTCCCAAAGAGTATTGGACTGAGTATGCATGAATTAATGGGTGACGCCAATGACATTAATAAAGAGACAGCTAAATACGAAAAAATCACACCAAAAGAACTTCAACAGCAAGCAAAACAAATTTTAGCCAAAACGAATTGCACGCGATTGACGATAAAAGCAGCAGCAAATGGATAGATTAACAGCACCCCAAATTCATCCGATTAAAACATTGCAGATCTTACCCCCCACAGCGTACGAATTGCCAAATGGCGGGGATTTATTTCACCTTTCTGCAGTGGAGGACGATGCCACAAAAATAGATTTCATTTTTGATGCAGGTAGCAGTAAAAATGAAAAACTGATCAGCAGACTGTCGGGAGAATTACTGTTTGCAGGTACTACAAGGAAGTCGAGTGACGAACTCCACGAATCGATTGATCGCCTGGGCGGCTTTACAAATGTCGAAATAAGTGACGAAGAGGCAATTGTTTCCGTTCTCGGCTTGCGTGAAAATATTATTCCACTCATCGATATTGTCCTGGATGCGATCTACGATGCTCAGTTTGAAGAACGGGAGATCAAGCAACTTATCGCCAGTAAGAAGCAACAGTTCCAGGTTGCTATGGAAAAAGTCAGCACACTGGCACGACGTGAGTTTTTGAGCAATATCTTTCCTGATAGTCCTTACGGTCAATTAACCGACCTCGCTGATTTCGAAAAGGTCGATAGGGAGAGCCTCCTCGCATTTCATCGAACGCATTACATAAAAGGACTACAAAAAATTGCTGTAGTAGGAAACCTCAACGATCAAAGAATTAGCCATATCATTCAGGCTGCCAAAAAATTTGATCGCTCTGTAGATCGCCCGGTACAACAATCGTTCAACTACACACCCCAGCAGGTTGAAGTAGAGAAAACAGGAGCAGTTCAGACGGCCATACGTATTGGGCGGATTCTATTTAATAAACAACACGAGGATTTTATTGACTTCAATGTGCTCAACACAATATTGGGCGGTTATTTTGGAAGTCGCCTAATGACCTCCATCCGCGAGGAAAAAGGGTACACGTACGGAATAGGCTCAGGTGTTGCTCAACTGAAAAACACAGGATACTTCTTCATCTCCACAGAAGTGGGCGAACAATACAAGGATGCAACTATTACAGCCATACAATCAGAAATTGAGCAGCTTCAACATGAACTTGTTTCAACTGAAGAACTCGAATTGGTGCGCAATTACATTACCGGACAACTCCTCAAAAATGCCGATGGTCCGTTTGCGCAAATGGATCGGTATTTATCCGTACACAAACACGGTAAAGACCTCTCGTATTACAATGAGATTTTGACTGCTTTAAACAAGATCACCCCTGAGCGAATTAGAGATTTATCCCAACAATATTTGAAGTGGGATGACTTAATTATTATAAAAGCGGGATAAACTTCTCTTTAAAGGCAACTTTACGCCCTGTTTAAGCGTTAAAATAAAGCAATTAAAAATACGTTATCTAAGCATGACAAAACTGCTTCAGCACATTGTTCTTATTATCCTCGCACTAGCGACAACATTTTCGCTACGTGCTACACATGGCATGGGTGGCGAAATCACCTGGGAGTGCCAAGGCAATGGAGATTACGTATTTGAACTGATTTTTTATCGGGATTGCAACGGTTTTGAAGTCAACACCAATTTCGAAGAATTGCGTGTATGGGGACATCCTTCCGTCAACAGTATTGAAGTTGATTTTGTAAATCGCATCGACATATCCCCTTACTGTACTGCAGCAGGAGGAGAAGTTCCTTTTGATTGTGGAACGGGAGTGAGTGGAGGTAACGGCGTAGGTGCAGTAGAAAAAATTATTTATCGCAGTTCACCCGTTACACTCTCTGGAACACCACCTGCAGATGGTTGGAAATTGACTTACGAGAGTTTTTCACGCAGTGGAAATTTGACCAACATTACTAATCCCACTAATTATGGGATTACCATCAGTGCGACAATGTTTCCCATTCCAGGATCTCCAGGCGGCTGCATTGACAATTCCCCCAACTTCTTGCAAGATCCTTACGTTGTAAGTTGCGCAGGAGAAGAGTACAACTATAATCCACACGCAGTCGATGTTGATTTAGACTCCCTTGTTTTTGACTGGGGCGTTCCTTACGACTATTACCCAACTGGAAATTACAATCCACCAACGAACCCTGCTCCAGTTCCTTTCGAGCCTGGTTTTGCTTACGACAATCCCACTCCGGATGCCACTTTTAACCCAAACAATGTTCCTGCGTCACTGGATGTTCAGACTGGTGCTATGAATTTTACGAGTTTCACACAAGGAAATTTTGCCACGAAAGTACGTGTATCGAGCTACAGGAAAGGAGTTAAAATTTCTACTGTCGTCCGCGAAGTTCAGCTCATCGTGTCCAATTGTACCGGTTCCAACAACGCACCTTTCGTTGCCCCCCCATTCAATAGCAACACGGATTTCGACACTACTGTTTTTGCTGGCGATCTTGTTAATTTCAATATTGCTTCTACTGATATTGGCAATTTACAAGATGGTTCAGCTCAATCGAATATTATAACCTCCACAGGATTGATGTATGGAACAAATTTTACAGATCCCAATAACGGATGTGCTACACCACCATGTGCTACATTAAATAATGCTCCAAGTGCAACAGGTTCGATGGGAGCATCTATGGAATTGAATTGGCAAACGACATGCGACCATTTGGTAGATGCTTCTGGTAACGCCAAGGATGAAGTCCCCTATGTTTTTGTCTTTAAAGTTCAGGACGACTACTGTCCGATTCCAAGCGTAACTTATGCAACCGTTTCAATAACAGTCAAAAATAAAGAGGTTTTGCCGGCACCTGATATAGCATGTATTCGAACCGCGCCCAATGGTGACGTCACAATCAATTGGACTCCTGTCTCGGACCCTAACGGCGTATTTGACCAGTATAGTATCAACGCTATATCTGGAGGCAATTTAGGGAGTGAAAATAATATTACAGCTTCCAACTACACTGAAGCAGGTGTTGGAAACAGCGTCAACGAATTTTTCGTATCAACACATTCGGGGTGTGATGGTTTGAGTACTAATAACTCAGACACGCTCTCCAATATATACCTCGAACTGAATAATCCGGGAAACGGTGAAGCTGAATTGGATTGGAACGCGCCTTCTTCCGCACCGCTTGCTCATTTTGGAGATTACTACCATATCTATCGCGAATATCCAACTGGTAACTGGAATCTAATTGACTCTGTACCGTATGCTGTTACAAATTATACTGATACAATTACCATTTGCGATGCTTTTCTTAATTACCGTATCGTACTCCCCACTGACAAATGTAATTTCAGAAGCAATACTGAGGGTGACGACTTTGAAGATCAAATAGTACCTGATATACCTAATATTACCAACGTCAGTATTGACAGCATAACCACAGAGGTCACCCTCGAATGGGATGAAAACGGACAGAAAGATACTTACGGATACGTCATCTATAAAACAGATAACAACGGCAATTTAGTAGAAGTGGATACGGTTTGGGGAATTGGAAACACTTCATTTACACATGACCCAACAATAACGGAAGGACCGTTACAATATTCTATTGCTGCGTTTGATTCTTGCTCCACAAACAATGTGCCGGCCACTTATCAAACCTCTGCTAAAGCAGCACCGCATACCACCAACTTTTTAACGGCGAACCTCGACATCTGTGATCGAATGGCAGTACTCTCATGGACAGGCTATAAAGGTTTCGAGACGATTTCCGGCAATAATATTTATGCTCGTCTCAACCAATCCCCATGGCAAATCGTAGGCGATACGACTGCTAACGCTTATGAAATACCAATCAACTTAGGTGATGAACTTATCGTAGCCATTGAAACAGTAGGTGGAGACGGAACTTCAACACTTTCCAATATTGATACTATAAAATTTACGGATGCCGGTGGCCCCTCTTATTCCTATCTCAGTGTCGCAACGGTCGATGGTGACGAAGCAGTAGTCAAACACCGCCTTGCCTTAGATGGTGGCGCAGAAACAGTTGTTTTCGAACGATTTGATCCAGCGATCAATGATTACGAAATACTGGCAGAAGCCCAGGTGGGTACTCAAAATGAAATTGCATATGTTGATCAAACAGCAGAGGTTCACCGACGACCTTACACCTATCGCACGGAGATCATAGACACTTGTGGTCAGTCGCTTGGATATTCAAATATTGGTCGGACTATTTTTCTTGAAGTTCAGACCAATGAGACTCAAGAGATTCATACCTTGCAATGGACGCCTTATGATCGTTTTGAAGGAAACCTGAAGGAATATGCCCTTTATCGCGCTATAGATGGAGTTTACGAGCCAACACCAATAGCTGTGTTGCCAACTACTCAGCGAACTTATACAGATTCTGTTCAAAGTTTTGGAAGTGTGGATGATGGAAAAATATGTTATTATATCGCTGCGATAGAAGGTAGTAACCAATGGGGACTTGAAAAACAAAGCTATAGTAACGAAGCGTGCGGCACAATTGCACCGACTATTTATATTCCAAATGCCTTTACAGTGGGTGGAAAAAACCCTGTATTTAAACCCGTTACAAGACAACACCGCGTTAAAAATTATTCCTTTGAAATCTTTGATCGCTATGGACGCCTCATATTTTCCACTAACGACCCAGCAGAAGGTTGGAAAGGTCAGATCGAAGGCAGTTCCAGGTATGCGCGTGAAGGTGTTTACGTTTACCGTCTGTCACTTCGTGATGGAAATGGTTCAGAGGTACTTAAACATGGGCACGTAACACTATTGGATTACAGGTAAGTTAACTAAATCGTCTTGAGAGCGCCAGAAAAGGTAAATGTTCACACTTATTCCATCGGAAATCAATACAAAATACACTACTTTTGTCCTGAGTTATGCAGGGAGAAGAACAAGAAATGTCTTTCCTCGATCATTTAGAGGAACTGCGATGGCGGATTGTTAAGTCCGTCATAGCCATTTTGGTATTTGCCATCGGTATGTGGTTTGTTAAAGAATGGGTCATTGATCATGTATTTTTATCCATGACTAAACCGTCGTTTACCTCTTTTGAATACATGTGCAAATACCTCAATATTTGTATCGGTGATATTCCCATTGAATTTCAGTCCAATAAAGTAGGAGCTCAATTTTCTTACGCGCTGCTCATGTCCTTTGTGGGAGGATTCATCATTGCCTTTCCTTTTGTTTTTTTTCAACTGTGGAGTTTTGTCAAACCAGGACTGCGTCAAAATGAAAAAAGTGCCGTCCGTGGCATTACAATATTCGTTACATTTCTCTTCTTTCTAGGCGTAGTTTTTGGCTACTTCGTTGTGGCACCCCTCTGTATACAGTTCTTTGGATACTTTTCGCTTTCCTCTGAATTTCAAAACATCTGGATGATCGGATCTTTTATGTCACTCATTATTTCCAGTGTCATTTTTACAGGTATTTTGTTTCTTCTGCCAGTGATTGTTTACATCCTTACTAAAATAGGCATCTTAACTCCTGAATTTCTAAGGAAATATCGTAAACACTCTATTGTTGGGGTACTGATTCTATCGGCATTGATCACACCGCCGGATTTCATCAGTCAAGTTATCGTTTCTATACCTATTATCATACTTTATGAAATTAGTATTTTAGTGAGTAAACGTGTTATTCGCAAACAGCGCCGCGCTCGACGTTAATATGTTGATGAAATTTTAATTGAAAAATAGTTCTACATAAACTTTGTTTCATTATTTTCGCTTCAATGCGATATGTCACCTTCATACTACTATTTACTTGTTTCTGTTCCTATGCACAAAAAACGAGTGTGTCTGGTAAGATTATAGACGCTGAGACTAATGATCCAGTGCCCTTTGCAAGTATATTCTTTAAAGACACGAAAATTGGTACAGAAAGTGACCTGGATGGTAATTATTCTATTGAGTCCTATTACGCTACTGATTCATTAGTAGTAAGAGCTTCAGGGTACAATACTCAAATTGTATCAGTAATTAAAGATCAGGCCAATGTTGTCAACATCCGCTTAGAAACATTGACGCAAGACGTCGAAGAAGTCGTCATTAAAGCACCAACAGAAAAGCCCTCGACTATTCTGCACAACAGAGTGGTTCGCAACAAGCCTATTAACAACAAAGAAAAGCTCGGCGCCTATCAGTACGAGACCTACAACAAGATCCAGTTAGACCTCAACAATCTGAGTAATAAGTTTGAGGAACGCAAAATTGTAAAGAGTCTCGATGTTGTCATGGACTATCTGGATACGCTGGACGGTGGGCAATACCTTCCATTACTTTTGAGCGAATCGTTGTCCGATTATTACTACCGAACCAACCCGAAGCAGAAAAAAGAAGTCGTAAAAGCTTCAAGGATAACCGGAATCCAGAATGTAGAGGTCAATCAATTTTTAGGTGAAATGTATCAAGACATTAACGTTTACGAAAATTACATTGGCATTTTTGATAAGTCATTCATTAGTCCAATTGCGAACTTTGCTATGGGTTTTTATAAATTTTACATGGAAGATAGCGCATACATTGATAACCAATGGTGCTACGAGCTCAAATTTGTACCTAAACGAAAAGGAGACCTCACTTTTGAAGGATCAATGTGGATTCATGACACGACGTACGCCGTCAAACGATGGAATGCGACTGTTGCTGATGATGCCAACATTAATTACGTCAATGGTTTTTACTTAGATCAGCAGTTCGACCAGGTAGCTGATGAGGTATGGATGCTGACACTCGATAAACTGATAGTGGATTTAAAAATGCGTAAAAATTCCAAAATCGTAGGGTTTTATGGGCGCAAACTGACAAGTAGAAAAAATTTCGTTATCAACACGCCACACGACCCTCCATTCTACCGTACAAATGAAAACGTTGTCGTGGAAGACAGTGCAAATGATCGTTCCAAAGCGTATTGGCGGAAAAACAGGCACTTTCCGCTCAATCAGCAAGAGGAGAATATTGACGATATGATTGACTCTCTGAATCAAGTACCCATTTTTTCAGCATTTAAAAATCTAACTTTTCTCGCCACTACTGGATTTTATCCATTGGGTAAAATTGAAATTGGTAATGTGCAAAGTATCATGAGTTATAACCGCGTGGAAGGTTTTAGAAATCAGTTGCAATTGCGCACGTCTAACGATTTCAGCAAACGGTTAGAGTTATCAGGTAAACTCGCATATGGTTATGGCGACCAAAAGTTTAAATACGGTGGAGGGCTGCGCTTTAATGTCACTCCAGAGAAACGCGGTATGCTCAACCTCTATTACGATTACGACCTCACACAACTAGGGCTCGGAAAAAACGCAGCAGACGTTGACGCTGCACTTGGTTCTTTTTTCCGTACGCGACCGCTCACCCAATTGACATTTGTTGAAAAAATTGGAGGAACATTCGAAAAAGATATTGGTAAAAGCTTCATCTTTACACTCGGTTCGGAGTGGAAAGAGTACGAATCGAAAGGTCAAGCGAATTACCGAATTTCTTCAGAGGATGGATCCGTCAATGTTATTGATAAAATCTCCACCTTCGAGACATTTTTAGAAGTGCGCCTGGCGATTAATGAAGAGTTCCTGTCCGGATCATTTGATCGTATATCCCTCGGTTCAAAATACCCTATCTTCACCATGCGCGGAACTTCAGCCTTTCAGGATGTTTTTGGCTCAGACTACAACTACCAAAAACTGGAATTCTCCATGGAGCACAATCCTAAAATTGGAATTTTTGGAAAACTGAACTACAAACTCTATGGGGGCTATATTTTTGGTGAAGCGGCATATCCTTTCTTAAAAATTCATGAAGGGTCACAAACTTACTGGTATCAGTCTAACTCTCATAATCGAATGCTTTTCTTTGAATTTATTTCCGATCGCTATGCGGGCGTTGCTGTTGATCATCACTTTGACGGTCTTATTTTTGACCGCATTCCATTAGTTCGGAAATTAAAATGGCGTATCGTCGCTGCTGGAAAGTCTGTGTGGGGTACTCGTTCAAAAGCTCAGGACCAAACCATGTTAGTGCCAGAGGCCACTCGTGAATTCGGTAATATTCCTTACGTGGAGTCCTCTATAGGTATTGAAAATATATTTAAGGTGTTTCGCGTTGATGCCGTATGGCGAATGACGCACTTATATGATGGTATATCGCCTTGGGGAATCCGCGGTAAATTTACGATCCGATTCTAATACATAATAATTTAATGCTTGAAGCGTTGAATTGATCTGTTGTCTTATTTTTGTATCATATTCGACACATGAAATTATACACAAAAAATATTACCAAATCTTATCGCGGGCGAACCGTTGTCAAGGGTGTTACGATCGAAGTGAATCAAGGTGAAATTGTCGGTCTGCTTGGTCCGAACGGAGCAGGAAAAACAACCTCGTTTTATATGATCGTTGGTCTTGTTTCACCAGAAAAGGGCACCGTGCATCTCGATGATCGTAATATCACGCGACTCCCCATGTACAAACGTTCACAACTCGGAGTAGGCTATTTACCCCAGGAAGTTTCGGTTTTCCGAAAACTAAGTGTTGAAGATAATATCATGGCTATTTTAGAAATGACCCGACTCAACAAAAAAGAACGTATTGCCAAACAGGAGAGGCTACTTGATGAATTTGGACTCCAACATGTTCGCAAAAACAAGGGCGGTAGCTTATCGGGTGGAGAAAAGCGCCGCACTGAGATTGCCCGCGCCCTTGCAACTGATCCAAAATTTGTTCTTCTTGACGAACCATTTGCAGGAGTTGATCCGATAGCCGTTGAAGATATACAATCGATTGTAGCTGAATTAAAAGAACGCAACATAGGTATTTTAATCACTGATCATAATGTTCAAGAAACACTTTCCATTACTGATCGCGCCTACCTCTTGTTTGAAGGGAGTATATTAAAAGCGGGTACAGCAGAAGAATTAGCTGCCGATGAGCAGGTTCGCAGGGTATATTTAGGACAAAATTTTGAACTTCGCAAAAAATCGTAGTACTTTTGCAACAACGGATATTAAATATAGCGCAATGAGATACTTATCAATCGTTTTTATAGTAGCACTAGCTGTAGTGTTTCAATCATGCCAAAAGTGCGACCCCTCCAATAAGAGTACAGGCTTGATTATTGAAAAAGCGATCGTTCGCGTAATCGGTGGCGAAGGTGGTGCTAATTTTATCACCAGTGCCGGGGATTACAATGCACCTATTGAAGTCAGTTTTGACAATGGATTGACGTATGAACCCGTCGACTTTTCCGAATACTCCGTTTTCTCATTGCCCACTACTGCTTCTTGTAGCTCGGGTTATACCAGAAATATAAGTCGCAGTGATCAAGCGCAGGTCGTTACTTACACTGTTACAATTACAGAATGTGAGGACTGCGAAGGAACCACCACTATTCAAAATTGGGTGTTAACAGGTAAAATTCCCGACTCCTATACACCAGTATTTGAAGTCAATTAATTAGAAAATACGACAACTGAAAATAGCTGTATCGTCAACGAGTTCTTCTTTCCCCCTGAAATCATCCAGTTTAGAAAAAACAAGATTATTTAAATCCTCCATTTTAAGTGGGTAAAAACTATGGATAAGCTTAACCAGGCGATCAGTTTCAAAATACTCCCCTTCCTTATTTTGTAATTCTACTACTCCATCAGTATACAAAACAAGCGTTGAGTTCGGCTTAATTTCTACCTCAGCGGATTCGATAAAAGGCATTTCATCGAGCATACCTAACCCCACTGAACCGCGGTTCAAGAAATGTGCTTTCTTGCCATTTGTTAAAATGGGATGATTATGTCCTGCGTTGACGTATTTTAACTTCCGCGTTTTCGAATTATACTTTCCTATAAAGAAGGTGATAAACTTTTCTCCTTTAGCACTTGTCATAACTTTTTTATTGAGTTCTTCAATCAAAAATTCCAACTCAAAATTCTGATAATTCAACAATGTGCGAATTGTTGCTTGAAAATTAGCCATTAACATTGCTGCACTTATCCCTTTTCCTGATACATCTGCGATACAAACAATGAATTCGTCGTCATTCAGGCGGATAAAGTCATAATAGTCTCCTCCGACTTCATGACGTGCCTTGTACGTGGCAGCCAGATCCAGACGGCGATCGGAAGGCAATTCTGCAGGAAATAACAGTTTTTGCATTTCTGATGCCACCTCCAGTTCTTTTTTAATACGCTCCTGTCGAATACCTTGTTTGGCCATTCTTTTGTTTTCAATAGCCACTACAATAATGTTGGTCAATGTCTGGATGAAAGACAAATTAGGTAAAGGCCCTTTAATGGTACTCACATCATCATAGTCGGAGTGTTTGATCAGTAAAAATGCCAAAGGCACTGATTTATGATGAACGGGAATCACGACATCAAATTCGTTGAGTTCCTCAATGTGCGAGGATTCAATCATCGTAATATCCTTAAAGCGCGTGAGATCTCTCTTCACATGAATATTCTTGATTTTCCCTTTAACGCCAACCTTTAAAATATAGTTCCAACGATCCTGTTTATTGAAAAGAACAAATTTATCCAGTCCCAACTGTTCTTTCAAAATAAATTCAAAAATTGCCAATAGATGCGCTACCGATTCATTGGTATTAATGCCCTTGGTGATCTCAAGTAAAGAATTCAACTTGAATTCTTTCATCTTGAGTTCATTTTCCAATGCCTGAATTCGCGCGTCTTTCATCGTTGAATCAGAGGTTTTCAATAATTTCTGGTAATTTTCGCAGAGCGGCCATTTCACGATACATCGATCGAACGTCTTTTGCCGGGCTCCCAAAATAGGTTTTGTTGGGTGCCAGACTTTTCGATATACCGGACTGCGCCATCACTACCGCATTTTCGCCGATGACAACATCGCTGGCACAACCGACTTGTCCCCAAAGTGTAACATTATCCTGAACTTCTACACATCCGGCCAATCCAACATTAGCAGCCAGCAAGCAATTGGTTCCTATAATCGAATCATGTCCAACGTGAACCTGATTATCCAATTTTGTACCTTCTCCGATAATGGTCTGTGCCGTAACTCCTGAATCTATGGTGCACAAAGCTCCAAGTTCTGCATTCTTTTTTAGGATTACACCTCCACATGTATGCATTGGTTCATAGCCATCATCTTTTTTCTTATAATAGAAAGCATGTTGTCCGACAACAGTATTTGCACCCACTATGACTTGATCTTCAATAATTGTTCGATCCAGAATAACAGCCCCAGGATAAATGACGACATTTTCACCGATAGAAACCTGGTTTCCAATCGTAACATTCGGAAAAATCTGAGCTGATGCTGCAATATTCGTTTTTGTTAAACGCTTAGGATCTATCGTACGAAAAGGTTCAAAATGACGCGTCAGCCGATTAAAATCATCAAAAGGCTGGTTTGATATAAGTAGTGCTTTGCCCTCAGGATACTCCACTTCCTTATCAATAAGTATCGTTGTTGCCGCACTTTGAAGCGCCTTATCGTAGTACTTGGGGTGATCGACAAATACAATATCTCCCTTTTCCACGCGATGGATTTCATTCAATCCTGAAATCTTATGTTGAGGGTCACCCCGGAATTCACATCCCAAAAGCGAAGCTATTTCCTCGAGACTTTGAGCTGGTTTTAAAATCATGATTCGAATACCTTTTAATTGCTATCAACTGTAAATTTACAGTGAATCCTTCGCGAAATAAAGTAATATGAATTAGAGTTGTTAGCCTTTCATTGTTAGTAACGCACAGGTATTAATCCTCCAATTACACCTTTTTGCGCAATGATGCCATAGAAAAGATGTGAACGCTTATTGCGATCTACAGAAAAGGTTAAACAGCCTGCATCAAGTCAATGTCGTATTGATTATTAATTGTTGAAATAAATATGTTTTGCATCTTCCTTGCGAAGAAATCAACAAACGCATTTTTTAGCTGTAGATTAAGGTGTGATTTCATCAGATTATTTTAACTTCGCTCAACACCACAAGGTGTTCTGATAATAATAATTTCAATTGTGAGCACGGTATCGCGAAAACGCATTTTTACGTTGTTGAAAGTAATTGTCCCGCTTCTTTTGGGCGCTTATCTGCTGTGGCACTTTTATTCGGCCATGGACGAAGGAACGAAAACCGTCTTTTATAAAGCGATTAATGAAGCCAATTACTTCTGGATCCTGCTCTCCGTATTACTGGGCTTTCTCAGTCACATTGTTCGCGCCTATCGCTGGAAATATTTATTGAGTACAATCGGTAAAACACCGAAATTCTGGCACCGTTATCACGCGTTAATGGTGGGCTATATTGTTAACCTGCTCATCCCTAGAGCTGGAGAAGCTACACGTGCGGCGTTACTTTACCAAACAGATCAAATTCCATTCTCAAAAAGCTTTGGAACGATTATCGGCGAACGAGTATTTGACTTAATCATGTTAGGGTTGACCCTCATTGCTGCGCTGATTTTAAATTTTGATGATTTAATGACCCTTCAGTCAATTGTCACTGATAACGCAGGGTCAGATAATGGAAGCTCATGGTTCCTCTACGTTATTATTTCTGTTTTTGCGGGAGGTTTTCTTTTGTTTCTGATTCTATGGTGGAAAGTTGCTGTATTTCGGGAAAAATTCAAACAATTTTTCAAAGATGTAATGGCTGGCGTATTTTCTATTTTCAAAACCAAACACCCATGGGCTTTCCTAGGGTATACACTATTGATTTGGAGCCTATACATCACTTTCTTTGGTATTTGTTTTAATGCATTTGAAAGCACTTCATCCTTTCCACTAGGCGGTATTCTTATTGGCTATATCGCGGGAACGTTGGGTATAATGTTCACGAATGGTGGTATTGGAGCCTATCCATATCTCGTCGGAGTCGTAGTGAGTTTTTATATGGGATCAGATTTCAGCACCGTTGCAGAAGCTGAAGGTGTGGGTAAAGCATTGGGTATGATTATTTGGTTATCACAGACGCTATTAATGATATTCCTCGGATTAATTTCATTAATCTTTATTCCGAGGAATTATAAAAAAGAAAGTAAATGACAAAATACGAACGAATTATTCATAAAATCATGTCTCAGGAAGAGGCCTCTACTCTAGTGAACTCCTGGAAGTCAAATGAAGAAGAGGTGGTTTTTACTAACGGATGTTTTGATTTATTGCATCGCGGACACGTCACTTATTTGGGTAAAGCAGCAGAACGGGGTCATTATCTCGTGGTTGGAATCAACTCAGATGACAGCGTTAAGCGACAGGGAAAAGGACCAGAAAGACCGATTAATGATGAAACGTCAAGAGCCTTATTAGTAGCCAGTTTAGCGTTTGTTGATCTCGTCGTTATTTTTGAAGAGGACACTCCGGAAACATTGATTGAGAATTTAACACCAACAACACTCATCAAAGGAGCTGATTACAATGCGAGCACAACTGACTCCTCAGATGCATCGTACATTGTGGGTTCCAAGACCGTGAGAGAAGCAGGTGGTCGTGTTGAAACTATCCCGTTGGAAAAAGGATATTCGACAACCCGTATAATCAATAAAATAAAAGGAACCTAGTTATTTTGAAGTAGTCTGGTAGTCCGGTATGGAGTTGTTATATAGCCACGGATTTCAAGGTATCCTCTTACTAATCATTGGGACTACAGCATATCTAATTTCTACGGTCGGTGCAGGTGGCGGGGCGCTTATGACGATCCCGGGTGTGAGTGCGATAATTGGTATTTCATCCACTGCGCCAATCGTGAATCTAGGTGCTTTTGTAGGGCGACCATCCCGATTTTGGCTGTTTCGTAAAACAATTGACTGGAAAATTGTATTGTACTATTTACCTGCTTCGGCTGCGGGTACTTTTACAGCAGTCTACTTTTTTAAAGCTTCGCCCGTTGCCTGGTTACAATTATGCATGGGGTTGTTTCTAGTGAGTACATTATTCCAGTATAAATACGGCAAGAAACGCTCAAGCTTTGCTATGCGCAGGATTTTCTTCATACCCATTGGATTTTTTGTTTCGCTCATCGGCACATTTACTGGTGGTATTGGACCCGTTCAAAACCCCTTTTATCTCAATCTCAAATTATCAAAGGAAACTATGATTGGCACCAAAACAGCCAATTCATTTTTTATGGGATTGTTTCAACTGATCGGATATTCATCCTGGAGCTTATTTACAAATAAAATGATATTTTTCGGTATTTGTTTAGGAATCGGTGCTACCATCGGAAATATTATCGGGAAGCGCATCGTTGTACGGATCAGCGAAAAGGTATTTCTTCAATTTGTGCTCGTTATCATGGTTGTGAGCGGAATTGTGCTCATTATTGAGAGCCTATTTATACTTTACAACTAAAAACCAGCTCACCTTTCCTGGGCTTTTGTTTTGATGAGGTAAATGGATTGAACAGCCAAAAAAATTAAGAAAATAACCACAAATTGGAGCATATTTGCCTTCAAGTGATCTGTCAACGTGTAACGAAGGTAGGTTACATAACTCATAACACCCAAAAGCTGGACAACTGTAACAATCATAAATGCTTGCGGAAACTCAATATTTTTCACGCGTTTTTCAAGGACAAAAACACTACTTCCAATAACGGCTAGAATAAAAAGAACAGCATAACTCAAGTAGGACTTCTCATCCAATCGGACAATAGTTGTAAAACTACTAATACTTGCATGAATTCCTCCGATGACTAGTAAAAGTAGAACTGAATAAACAACATCTCTAATCATCTTGATTCATTTTAGAAACTTCTCTAATAACCTGGAATAATGATGCAAATATAGCGATCAAGGTAAGCACGAGGGTCCAAACGGGGAATTCATTGTTTTGGTTTTCATCTAACCAATCTCCTCCGAGTGCGGCTGCAGTTATTAGCGCTCCCATTTGAATGGCAAGAGTGGTAAACTTTAAATAATTTTTGATCCGACCTTGTTTATTGTTCTCGTCCTCTTTCATTCGTTTACTGCATCGGAAGATTTTTGCGATTCGCTCACCGGTTCGTTATTCGTCGATTTTGAAGGGTTACCTTGATTTTTGGGGAGATCCTCCGTCTGAATATTACCTCCAATTTGCGCACCGTCGTCGATAATTAAACGACTTGTCTCAATTTTACCGCGAATTATTGCCGATTTTCGCAGGGTTAATAAATCCGTTACTTTCAAATCACCTTCTACACTGCCTTCTACCTCTATTTCTGTAGCCGTAATGTCCCCTTTAACTGTTCCTTTTTCTCCTAAGACAATTTTACTATCACAATGAACGTTTCCATCAACCGCACCGTCAATACGCAAATTGCTTTCTGTTGATAAGTCACCTTTCAGTTCTGCTCCAGCCACCAAACGGTTTAATCGTTCTGGGCTATCATTATCTGTTTTGTTTTTGCTGCCTTTTAACATTATTTCTTTTTAAAAATTATTGCGATAAAACAACTGATAAGCATCGAATACCTGTTGTTGTAAGACTACCTTTAAATTATCTTTGGTAATAATATAGATATCATTACTTCTCAAATCTCCTAAATGCTTTTTTGTTCTTTTATAATCCTTTATATATCCTTCTGCTGCACCGACTGAAGGAAATTCTTTAACCTGTACAAAAGTTGTTTTTTCATTATAAATTTGCGGTTTCGTATTCAAACGGTTTCGACTAAAGAACTCCCGATTAAAATTGGAAATCTTCTTGAGTGCAGCAGTGGCAGGCTGCTTTTTGCTGTTCAATTCTACGAGAACATAAAAAGGACCTTTTTCAGTGTAATCAAATAAGTCCCCGCTTGTCGTATTGAAAGGTTCAAAATCCGGGACACCATTTTTTATTAAATCAATTAATTCCTGTGATCGCTTTGCCACGCGCGTTTCAGGAAATTCAGCTATAGCTTGCTCCAAAACAGGTATAAGCGTTGTTTTATCCGGGTTCACACGTCCCATCGCCATTGCTTTTAACAAGAAATATTGTTTTCTAAAGATATTGTCCTTTTCCTTTTCGAGCACTTTATTTGCCTTAAGGATCACTGGGTAATAGAGCCCACGTTCAAACCGCTCAACTGATCGGATGTATTCTTTCCGCGCCAAAGCATCGCGTTCCTTTTTCTTAATAAAATAATCGGGATCTTCCAGATAATTGGCGTAATCCGAATCCGGATAGTTTTCCATAATGTAGTTCGCGTATACCTTCTTTTTACTTGATTTATTTTTCTTATCATAAATCTTATAAAGTTGAAACGCTGAAAGTACGTTGTGTTTATTCTCTACGCCGTGATCTATAACTCTTTGAAACTGATGCGCCCCCAATTCGACCTCATTCAATTGCTGTTTATAAATCATACCTGATCTGTAAAGTGCTTCAAGTAGACGCTTGTTACTCGCAGCCATCGCAGAATCAGAAAGCGGTACATCTTCAATCAGCATTTCAGGAGTTAAATCTTCAACAGTAATCTCTTCAGGCTCTTCTTCTTGCGTTTGCAACGTGTCTGTAGTAGCGGTATCTGACTGTACAATCGGCTGCGTAATATGATCGGGTTTTTTCGACAGTCTCCAATAGTCTTTATTTTCCCGTTGCCCCCAGACGCGGCGGAACTCCTCTACTCCTTCTTGCATCGCCTTGGCATTAGCAAAATACCATTTATTCCCTCTTCCTTGATTTTGCTCGGCATACGATTGTTGTAATTCACGTATTTTCGCGGCACGTTCTGCTTCGCGGCGTTTGCGCTCTTCCTCCTCTTTTTTCAACTGAGCAATAACGTCCTTCAAGAACTTTTTTCGCGTCTTTTCATCCATACGTGCTATACGCTGAACGCTATCTTCAAAAGCGATAAGATCCATATCTTCAACAAGGTCCGCTAGTTTTTCAGCTTTTGTTTTAATCAGTTCAGCATTTTCATAAGACGCTGGAATAACCTGTGCTGAACTGTCAAAATATTTTTGAGCCGAAACAAAATTCTTGTCTTCAAACGCCAAGTCACCTAATTTTTCATAGCTCACACCTTTTTGTCTCGGATTGTTCAGCGAATAGAATACCGATTTAGTCAAGTAGGTTTTGGCTTGAGGCCGATCATTTCGACTCAGTTCGATTTCTGCCATCGCGTAATATATCTGATCCCTGAACTCCATATATCGCTCCTCTTCGGCCATATCCTTCAGTTCTTCGATCATTTCGTTTTGACTCAAGTCACTCACTACGGCCCGATTCACCCGAGCGTTAAAACTCATTTCAAAAGGGGCGTTTTTACGTATAGTTTGAGTATAATATTCGCGTGCCTCTGGATTACCTGCTTTTTGAAGCAACTGTCCAATGATAAAACTTATTCTGGCCTTATCTTCTTTTTTTCGTGATTCCTCCAATGCAATTTTTAATTGATCGACTGCGCGTTTATAATTTTTGTTTCGGATAGCGAGCATTGCCTTTGCTTTCGCTAATTCAAATTCAAAATCTTTTGGCAGGGGAGGGATTTCTTCCGACTTCGACTTTGATTTCATCCTTCGAACAATTTTGGATTTGGATTTTTCGTCCGCCTGCTTAGCAATTATATTCTGCTTGCGTTGTTCAAGTTTTTGCAGCGTTCTGGCAGCTTCCGTCAAATCACCGAGCTCCATTTGCGTTCGTGCCTCCCACAACTGCCCTGTGTAAGTACTCGATCGGTTCTTATAAAACTTCCTCACATATTCAAAATTGTCCAACGCCTTCTGGTACTCCTGTTTAATGTAATTGGCTTTACCAATCATGATCCAGTTTTGATCGATCCAATTGGCATGCTCCGTTTTTTTCTGAGAGGGTTTTGACGCTGTCGGCATGCTGTGTTTGGATATTACTTTTTGGCATTTTGAAATAGCCGTATCTACAATAGGATAAAAGTCCGTCACATCTTCTTCGTTCGGGTACAATTCAATCGGTAAAATTGAGTTAAAATCTTCACGGTATTTCCTGCGATAATCTTCAAGGCCCACCCGGATTAATTCCTTCGCATTAAAATACCCATTAAACCGTGCTGTGGTGCTGTGGTAAGTACGATTAATAAAGGTGTTCTTTTCTGTTGAACAAGCAAACACAATGGCAATAACGGCTAGTATTCCCATCAAGAAAGAAAATGTATTGCTCTTACGATTCATGTGCACTTCGTACTATTAACTCCAGGAGTGCAAAAATATTATTATTCTTCAACAAATTTTTAATGCAATGAAAAAAGCCAGAGTTTCCCCTGGCTTTCTTACTATTCAAAAGAATGCGATTAGTCACAATTTTTTGTTAATTCAGAATTAAACTTAATAGTCACTTCTGACCAAAGTTTAGAAACGGTATCACCTTCCGCGCTATTGGTATGTAGCTCTTTACATGCCTTATTCAATGCCGCGATACCTTCCTGCGCGTTCCAGTTATTGACATCGATATCTGTAGAAAACTTAAGCTTATTGTCTTTCAGCATATAATCCGTCGTTACTTTATTCGTCACTTTATTCATGGTGATATCAAGTGAAATTTTCTTATTTTCTTCATCCATTTCAAGCACCTTCCCTGAAATCATATCCGAACTTTTTAACATTCCAAAGAAGAGCGAATCGATTTTTTTATTTCGATCTTCATTATTGGTTTCAACCACTCCCGTTGGAATAGTAAAACTTAAACTTTCAAAAATAGCTTTCGGAGAAGCTCCCGACGTTTTTCCTTCCACTTGCATTTCTGGGAGTGTTCCACCTACCCCAGTTCTGTTTAAATATTTATAGGCCGTAAAAGCCACCTCTGTTTTTTCAGGGCTGTACTCGTAAATACAATTATTGATGGCGTTTTTTTTCTTATCCTTTTGAGTTGATTTGTCCTGGGTTTCTTCTCCACCACAACTTACCAACAGTGTACTAACTGCTAGTAGCGTTACATATTTCAATTTTCTCATCTTCATTCCGTTTTGATTTGAATTCGCCTAAATGTATAAATTATTCATCAAGTAAAAAATGAGAATGTCATTAATTATAGAAAAGATCACACAAACCAATCCTCATGAATGTAATTCTGAATAGTTGTTTTATTTTTGCGACTATGCTCGTAGAAATAGAAGATAAACTCGTGAGTGCCGATTTATTCCAGGAAAAATTTGTTTGCGACCTCTCCGCTTGTAAAGGTGCCTGCTGCGTTGAAGGCGATGATGGTGCTCCTTTAAAAAAAGATGAAATTGAAACACTCAGATCAGTTTATCCCACCGTAAAACCATACCTCACGAAGAAAGGGATTGAAGCTATTGAAAAAAATGACGTTTACTACAACGACCGCTTTGACGAACCCGTGACAACGTTGGTAGATGATGGCGCGTGTGCTTTTGCTAATTTCGATACCGATGGCACCGCCAAATGCGGTATTGAACAGGCTTATCGCGACGGCAAAATCAACTGGAAAAAACCAATTTCGTGTGAACTATTTCCTGTTCGTGTTAAAAAATACAACAGCTTCACCGCTTTAAACTATGAAGCCATCGATATATGTAAACCGGCCTGTTCGTGTGGCGATCAACTCAATGTAAAGTTGTATCAGTTTTTAAAAGAACCCCTCAAGAAATCCTTTGGCGAGGACTTTTATAAAGAGCTTCAGCTGGTGGATCGAGCGATTGAAGAGGAACGAGAATAATTGCAATAGCCCGTTACTTTTTAGGGTACCGCATATTTTACAAATAAAAAACACATGAATAAGAATAAGTTATTTACTACTGGTTGGAACGATTACGAATTATTGGATGCCGGTGGAAATAAAAAACTGGAACGCTGGGGTAATATTATTACAATCCGACCCGAGCGACAAGCTTATTTTCGTTCTGGTTTACCTTTTGAACAGTGGAATCAACAAGCTCATTTGATATTTGAATCAACTGGTAAAAGTTCAGGTCAGTGGAAAACCAAAAAAGGTATTGACAAAATTAATGAATGGACAATTGAGTACGGTCAATTGACTTTTTTACTGGCTCCAACCAAATTCAAACACATCGGTTTATTTCCCGAACAAAAAAGCAATTGGGATTACCTCACAGAATCACTTACTCCAGGAGACAAAATGCTCAACTTGTTTGCTTACACAGGTGCTGCATCCCTTGTGGGTAAGCAATGCGGCGCAGATGTCACACATGTCGACTCTGTCAAGCAACTCATTACTTGGGCCAGAAAAAACATGGAGTTATCTACATTAGAAGACATCCGCTGGGTACATGAAGATGCATTAAAATTTACGCGTCGTGAGGTAAAACGAGGGAACACCTACGATTGTGTCGTTATGGACCCGCCTGCCTGGGGAATTGGAGCAAAAAAAGAAAAATGGAAAATTGAAGATCAATTGCCGCAACTCATTCAAATGGCTCACTCATTACTTGAGCCGAATGGTACGCTCATTTTAAACACCTATTCACCCCGCGTGGATGTGAAAATGATTGCTAAAGTCGTTGCTCCTCATTTCAACTATTTTACATTACAAGAGTTGTGGATGCAAACGAAGACGGGTAAATCATTGTTTTACGGTCATTTGTTACGTGCAAAAAAATAGTCCTCATCGCTCTGAGCAGATTAATTGAGTGTTTTTAACAACACATTTCATCGTTGTTATATATACTTTGAAAACATTAACCGCTATATTTTTCGTACATTAGCAATTGCAAAATTTTCGATTTTATGGCAAAAGCGGCTACAAAAAAAAAGACATCCAATACTCAATTAGAGCCTTCTATCGTTCGAAGAGGTTTTGAATTGATGTGCACAGCTAAAACGCTGGCCGAAAAATACGAGGCTCACAAAGAAGTGACCAGTAAGTATGTACATGCAACATCCCGAGGACATGAAGCGATACAACTCGCTTTAGGAATGCAGTTAAAACCTCAAGATTATGTTGCTCCTTACTATCGGGACGACAGTATTCTTTTGGGCATTGGAATCACTCCTTACGAGCTCATGTTGCATATTTTCGCAAAAAAAGATGAACCTTTTTCTGGCGGTCGCACCTACTATTCGCATCCTTCTTTGCGACGGGATGATATGCCGAAAATACCCCATCAATCATCAGCTACAGGTATGCAGGCCATACCTACGACAGGTGTAGCGATGGGTATGCAGTATAAAGAAAAGGAAGGGTTGGCAGAAGACTTTAAAGGGGACAATCCCGTTACCGTTTGTTCTATAGGAGACGCAGCTTGTACAGAAGGAGAATTCTCTGAAGCGCTTCAAATGGCAGCTTTGAAACAATTCCCAATTTTATATCTCGTACAGGACAACGACTGGGATATATCTGCTAATGCCGCAGAAACACGAGCTCAAGATATTGCACAGTACGCCAAAGGTTTTGAAGGTATCGAAGTCATTTCTATTGATGGAAGTGATTTTGAAGAATCATATAAAACTGTTGAGCAAGTGCTCAATACCATACGTAAAGAAAGAAGACCATTTTTGATTCACGCGAAAGTACCGCTTTTGGGACATCATACCTCTGGTGTTCGAAAAGAATGGTACAGAGATGATTTGGATGAGCACGCTTTACGTGATCCTTACCCTAAAATTAAAGCACTTGCTCGTTCTTCAAACATTGATGAGGCTGACCTGATTAATTTTGAAACGGAAATGAAGTCTAAAGTAGACGCGATCTATGGAGAGGCGCTAGAAGCTGAAGATCCTGATCCAGATTCAATTACCGATTTCTACTTTGCTCCTACTCCTATAACTGAAGAAAAGGGGGAACGAAATCCGAAAGGAAAACAAAAAACGGTAATGGTGGATTGCGCACTTTTTGCCGTGCGTGAATTAATGAAGAAGCACCCGGAGGCTCTGCTTTACGGCCAGGATGTAGGAGGTAGGCTAGGTGGAGTTTTTCGCGAGGCTGCCACACTTGCCAAATCATTCGGAGACAATCGCGTCTTCAACACACCAATTCAAGAGGCTTTTATTATTGGTAGCACGGTCGGAATGTCTGCAGTGGGATTAAAACCAATTGTGGAAGTTCAATTTGCTGACTACATCTGGCCCGGACTCAATCAACTTTTTACAGAGTTGAGTCGCAGCTATTATTTATCAAACGGTAAATGGCCTGTAAGCGCGGTGCTCCGTGTTCCAATTGGAGCTTATGGTTCAGGTGGACCATATCATTCTTCCAGCGTGGAATCAGTGGTAACAAACATTCGAGGCATTAAAGTTGTCTATCCATCAACCGGGGCAGATTTAAAGGGACTATTGAAAGCTGCTTTCTACGACCCTAATCCCGTTGTCATTCTGGAACATAAAGGACTTTATTGGTCAAAAATCGAAGGTACCAAAGGTGCTATGAGCGTTGAACCCGACGAAGACTATGTCGTGCCTATTGGCAAAGCACGCCAGGCATTAGCAGCAGATGAGCAAAAAATCAGCGCAGGCGAAAGTGCAGCTGTAATCACATACGGTCGCGGCGTATACTGGACAAACGAAGCAGCTAAAAACTTTCCGGGACAGGTGGAAATAATTGATTTGCGCTCACTGAGTCCTTTTGATAAAGAAGCAATCTATGCTGCCGCTAAGCGACATAACAAACTCATGCTCGTCACTGAAGAGTCTATTGAAGCATCCTTCACACAAGGACTAGCCGGACGCATTCAACGAGAGTGCTTTGAGTCACTCGACGCACCGATATCTGTAGTTGGCTCGGTGGATACCCCGGCAATACCATTGCATAGCTCACTGGAGGCCGCACTATTACCGAATGCAGAAAAGATTACAACAGCATTGAACGATTTATTTGAATATTAAATCAAATTGAATCTTTAACCAAAGAGTCACACCAACGCGGTATGGCTCTTTTTTTTGTTTTCGTATTTCCATTTCACAAAAAATGACTATTTTTGTCATGACTACTTATGTCATTTTATGAGAACTACAATTAACATAGCAAGAGAGGCAAAAAATCTTAAAATGCACGAACTCGCCCATGAGATTGGAATAGACGCGAGCCTCATGAGCCGTATTGCTAATGGAAAGCGAAAACCAACGATAGAACAACTCAAAAAACTTTGTACTGTTTTATCATTAGACTATAACGAAATGCTCAAAGCACAATTGAGTGAAGCAGTTTACGATGTGATCAAAGACTATCCCGAAATGGCTTCAGAAGTTATGGAAGTGGCGGAAGCACGCATTGAATACCTATCGAGTCCAAGGAGATTTGAAACCATAGATATACCAGCGGATATTCTTAAGGAATTAGATGCAATTGAGGCTTTACGCTCAAAATGGAAAGCTGCTCACCCGCTTAACGTAACCCAACTTCAGAAATTGCGCGAGTATTTTCACACATCTTACACGCACGAAAGTAACAAGATCGAGGGCAATACCTTGACGCTTCAAGAAACACACCTCATCATTAATGAAGGGATTACAATTGGCGGTAAAAGTGTTCAAGAGCATTTAGAAGTTATTAATCATAAATCAGCGATTCAATTAATCGAAGATTTAGCTCAGGACCAAGTAGATCTTACTCCTCACACAATTAAGCAATTGCATCAGCTGGTACTCAAAGGTATTGACGATAAAAATGCGGGGTGCTACCGGCACGTTAACGTACGTATCTCAGGAAGTGACCATTTACCTCCAGAGCCTCATCGTATTCCTGACTTGATGGAAGACTATTTTACTTTTTACGAGAATCAAAAGGAGCAATTACACCCCGTAATTCTAGCTGCTGAAATGCACGAACGGCTCGTAAGCATTCATCCTTTTATCGATGGTAACGGTAGGACATCCCGACTAGTGATGAATTTAGTTCTTTTAAAAAATGGTTACACCATGGCTAACTTAAAAGGAAACATATCAAATCGTATGGATTATTACGCTGCACTGCAGGCCGTTCAAATCGATCACGAAAGTGAATCATTCTATCGATTAATAACTAATGTTGTTTTGCATTCGCTTCAAGAACATGTAACCATGGTTCAGCATTAGACCATCTACTCCTGGTTCAATTTGAAGTCAGGAGTCTTTTTTAGAAATTAAATTTCATATTGCGGCGATTCAGTAATGCAAAACTTATTTTGAACGTTGACCTGGGGCCTATTTGATTTCCATCACTGAACACAGCATAGGCACCAATTCGCAGTCTTCGTTTGGCGAATTTAAAAATCCGTTCCAGCCCCGTAAAAAACTCATAATGCTGCCATTGATGTTCAGGAACCCACAAATAGCCACCACCAAAAACAGAGGTGATACGCGTTTTCTTCATAAATGGTATTTTATTAATAATTGCACCGTTAAAGTGATGAATAAAATGGGATTCAAAATACCAATCCAGGGTGGGCAATGAAGTGTCCAAATCTTGATATGAAAACAGGGGATTCGAAAACCAAATCGGATCAGATCTTCTGTGGTACTTCCAATCCACTTCCTTAAGGACCTTTGAATTCAAAAACTTTCCTGAAGTCATGTGATAGTTTGAAGTTCCAAACGTACCAATTTTAAAAGTCTGTCGTACACCAAAACGCAAATAGTCATGATTGATTTCACTTCCGAGAAATCGGGGAATCCCTTTTTCGTAAAACGCGTAAAATTGAGGCCATTTAGAACCGAGAACGACTTTACGGTTGGGTTCTCGCATATATTTCTGAAAAGGAGTAAACCGCAACGTAAAATCAGCTAAAAAAGCATTATAACGTTGAAATTCGGGAGGTTCATTATTGTCAAGAGCATCATCAAACCAACGTATAAAGCGCGTATCCTCGGGTAATGGTCGTCTAGCGGTGAACGTAAAGTTGGACTCCAGATAAAGACCATTCAACAACTCAATATCGTGGAATAACGTACTTGAAGTTTTTTCAATAAAATTATCCCTCAGCAATACCTGTGTAAAAGCATCATAGGATCGAATCAAATCATAGTTGTGAACGAAGTTGACGCCAACCCTGGCTTGTTTAAAAGGGTCATAAAGATAGCGCAGTCGAGTAAAGCCTTTGACATCTCCATTCAACAGCCCCACATCAGCACGAGAATATGAATCTAAGGTCGTTTCATTTTCCCACTTCTTGAAATAATTAAAATCCGGACCAATACGAGGTCCAGCGATATAAATGGGTTGTATCATGGCAGCGATAGAACTCAACGTCCATTGCGTTTTCTTGGCACGATTTCGATGATCAATACCAAACCACAACACTTTCCAAAAAGTGATTTTATTAAAAACAGAATCTACAGAATCCAAATAAGAGCTTTGAGTGAATAAATTCTCGATACTATCGCGCTTTTTGATATAGGCTTGTTCATCTTTGGACAATGGTGTCGTACGTCTCGATTGCCAGTAGGCAGAATCCCTATTGTACGCCGCACGCGTTGTAACCGCAACTTCATTACCAAAATACTCTTTTTCAAATTGTGGATTAAAGTTGTAATTGGAGTAATCAACAATCGTCATCCCGTTGATCTCCTCGTCTTTATATTCCACACCATATTTCATTTGTTGATTTTTAAGGATACAAAGCGTATCCCCGGACAAATCAAATTTTTGATGGATTTCAAAATAATCATACACGTATAAATTTCCCTTTTCCAGACGCAATTGAAGTTTCTCTACCATCCAGGTACTATCCTGAACCCAGATAAAACCTTCTAATGTAGATGTAGCACTACTTCGAGGTATAATTTTAATTTTATTCAAAGTAACACTATCCTTACGCTCTCTTTTCTCCACTAAACGGTACTTGTAAGAAAAAATACCAGCAGTGCTAATCGGAGATTGTATAGGTGATTCATTTAAATCGTCCAGATACAATAGATTTTTAAAAAAATTAAAATTGGTTTTTGCTGTAGTCGTATAATAGAGGCGACGGTCATTCCCTCTCTTTTCATAAGCATTGCGTACCTCCTTAACGTAATCAGGCGGTGCAAAGTTACGTTCCAGCTCGACCTCCACAAGATTTGTATTAGTAAGACTCCCAAGTTTATCGGATTTAAGCGTTTCGATATCAGCATAGTTTGCATCAACCTCGCTCGTATCTTCCTCTTTCAGAATCACTTTTTGATCCTTGGCACGAATGTAAACGTCACATTTATAAGGATATCGATTAAAATCGAGCTGATCCTTCCGATCGATCACCCGCTTAATAATATCACGCCCCGGATTTCTGCGTTCAACCGCATACTCAACCGTCTCTAATTCTTTTATATCCACAGGGAACAATTGAATATCTTTTTCATTTATCCCCTGTTTAACGATCGCAAAGACTTCCTTAGTTTCATAACCATTTGCGCGTATCACAAGATAATATTCACCTTCCTGAAGACGCATCATGTAATTACCCTCAATATCAGCTCGAGTACGCAACCCTGGTTGGTTTTTTACATACACGTTAGCAAAAGGAATTCCCGTCCACGACTCATCAACAATTTGACCTTCAAGCGTATTTTGACTGAATATCGAAGAGCAATTCGTTATCATCAAACACGTTAAAAGGAGAATTCTGACCATAATTACGGTTGTTTCAAAACACCGACCCGTTTAATTTTAAAACGATCCGCCAACAGTTCATCAACTGAACCATTAAAGATATTCCGATTGGAATAATCTACCAATAAAAACTTGGTTAAAACGTGATCATAGGTGATAATAAACTCATTTTCCGGATAATCGGAAGACTGGACGACATCGTTTTCGAATATACGAAGACCATGGCGATCTTTAAAACTGGTAAAGTATTCGACGGAATCATAGACTATAGGTGCGCCATTCCATTGGTATCCGTTAAGGGAATAATAGGCTCCAAAGTCTTGCTCACGCATGAACCCAACAATCTCACCCGCTTCACGAATTCGGAAAATACGCATTTCAACTCTTTTTATCTTTTCTTTCTTTCTCTTTTAAGTACTCCTGGTGGCGTTCCATCCGTTTCATCATGTACCTGCGAATAAAAAATAATCCTAGCGTCATAATGGCAAAAATGTAATAAATGACCCATCGGTCAAAACCATCAGCAAACCCTTTGTAAGTAACTGCTATAACAATAGCAAGCGATGCCACCAACCAGAAGTTTTGCATTATTTTATTGTAGGTTCTCATAACTTTAATCTTTTAAAAATATCTGCGCAGTCGGTTTATAAAACTGGGCTGTGTCAAAAGCAGGTGTTGTCCAGGCTCCTACTCCAGAAACGACCATATCCGGTGACGTTATGACCACCGCTTTATCGGTAAAAATAGAATCGCCTTTTTTATTCCAGTAGAGCACCTCCGATTCAAGCGTTTTCTGCTCACGCAAATTTAGTAGTCGTACACTGTCCCGAACCGTAATATTTCCAGATTCCTCATCAATTTCTCCATATAAGGAGGTCAAGCGCGTGGCCAGTGTTCCATCATCGTCGAAAAAGTTAACTTTTAATCCATCTTTAAACTTAGTAACTTTCTTGGGTGCAGCATATGTTTCCGCGATGCCGGCATAAATTTCCAATTGAGCCCAGCCAGAATCGGTATAAATAACATGAAGCTCCTCACTGGTTTCGTCAGGTGTCGCGGAACTTGTTGTGATTTTTTTCACCTTTTCCAGATCGTTCTCACATGAAACAAATATTCCTGTCATGCATAGCACAACAGGAATATAAATTTTTAAAAATTTGATTGAAGTTTGCACTGGAATTAATAGGCTTTAACTTTAAAAGTTTTTCCCCAGCAACTCAAGGTTACCTCATCTCCCTCTTCCATATCTTGGTTGAAGATATCTGAAGATGTAGGGCATTGCTTTTTGAATTGTTGAACCAGGGTGTTATTTCCCGCTTTCTGTGCCAATTCAACTGCGTAGTAATTATTCGCCTTACGATCAAAAGTGGACACGCCACATTGATTCATCATAGCATTGACACTTTTTGCAGCGATGCTGTATCCTTTTGAACTGTTTTTACCAGACACTCCAAGACCTGCATTATGAGCCGACTTGAATCGTCCGGCTCTATAATAAGTGTTGGCGATTTCCAATTCAATATCACTTTTTTGATCAGCATCCGACGACATGTTTTTCGCCTTCTCAAAGGTTTGAATAGCATCATTTACATCGCCCTGCGCCATTTGCAATTTAGCTTTGGCCAAAACAGCATCTGTCGAAGGGTCAATAGCTATAATCGTATCAACTAACATAGCGTACTCATCACTACCTGTACACCCTTTATCTTCCAGTAAAGACATAAAGTTTTTTACAGTAGACTTTTTTGTGGCTTTCTCTTGCGGTAATTCATCGATAAACAGGCTAATCTCTGGCAATAAATCTTCACAATTGCGCACTACACGACTCATATACTTAGATAAAAAATCAATAGTAGACGCACCCATATCACCTTTTGAAGCATAATCAGAAAGTTTAAAATACTCTGAAATCAATCGTTTTTTATAACCCGCTTTTTTATCCTTGTCTTTCTCTTGCACCCATAGATTATAAAGGTTCGCGTAATATTGCTTAAGAAAACCTTTATTCACCTCTTCTGCATCATGATGAATTCCAATCTGATAAGCTTTGTCGGCCTTCTTCATATTGCCAGACTTACCTTGTTTCAAATAAGAATAAGCCTGGTATGACTTCCAGTCAGGTTGATCACCATGTTCCTCCTGAGCCCATTCATAAACCTGAATCAACGTGTCAAGATAGGCTTTTTCAGTTTCTTCAGATTCCGCGCTTTTCATAGATCGTTTCACAGAATAAACGAATGGATTATAAAACACCATATCGAGTCCTTCGCATTGTTTATGAGCAATCACATACGAACGTGTCACTTTCTCATACTCCTTCGCTTTATATGCATTTCCAGCAATAGCTTGATAACGCTTACATTCATCTGCATCCTGCGCTGTCACTAATGTGCTTGCAAACAGTGTTAATATTAAAAGTAAATTCTTGAACTTCATTTTTTATTATTTAATTAATCTAACTTGTATTTTCTAAACCACTTATCGTAACTGGGAGCAATATTTATGCCGAAATTAAATCCAAAGTACCCTTCGTTCAACTGAGCAGCTGAAGATGCCGCACCCAACTCACCTACTCGAGCAGAAAAATTCACGCTTGAGACAGCACGATTTATGACAATTGGTATTCCGACCCCAGCGGTTATTCCACGATCAACCAACCCCTCACCTTGCGTTAAGTACTGCGTATTGACAGTATAGGCGCCCAGTCGGTAACGAAATCGATCAAAAAAGTTTAAGTAAGCAGATCCGCTATTAGATTTGTAATGTGGTGAGTATTCAAAGCCAACCCGCGTTGCCTGTAAATCTCTAAAGTCAGGTGTAGTCGTGGTACCATTAAATTCTTCAGTAAATGTGGACCAGTTTTCCGTTGACCATTCACCTGTCAACATGAATAGTGGTGACTTAGAAGAACGCGAACTTTCATCAGGTTGCGGCGTAAAGATGTAAGAGGCCCCCAGTGATAATCGCTCTGGCAACTCAATACTTCCTTCTATATTTGGATTTGACAGAAGGGTGTCATAACTATTAGTATTAGTAACACTTGAAAAATAAACGCGATAATCCGATCGTCGCGCATTCAGCGATTGTTCCAGCCGGTAAGTCGCCCCGAAATAAACCTCATGTTCTGTACTCGGCTTCCAATTATAATTAAGACCTATTTCACCTCCGATCGCTCTTGCTTGTAATTCTCGTTTATCAAAACCGCCTGACTGTCCCACATTGGTATTGCTGTAAGAAGTGCGTCTATTAATGATTGATCCGAAATAATGTTTTCCGTTTACGCCAATCGTTAATGCGTGCTTTCTTCGCTTAATGATAGTAGCAGAAAAACCGAGAATAGCTTCTTGAATCGCACCAGAACCGTTGTAATCATGGAATAAGCTATCACCGTTTACAATTTGATGATCGTTAATTTCGTATCCGGTTCTGCTAAGTGGCTTTATTCCAAAGGCTAATCCAAAGCGGTTGGCAAAAGGAATAATTAAAGACATATGTGTGATTCCGGAAAAACTTCCCGAGGATTCGCTCCCACCAGTTGAAAAACGTTGTTGTTCATGAGCCAGTCCCAGTGAAAACAAGGGTAATTGATGGGTAACATGACTGTAGCTCGATGGGTTAAATAAATTCACTTGTGATGAATCAAACACAGCTGTAGACGCACCACCCAAACTCGTAAGGTAGGCATTACCATAAAAAGAGACATCACCGATTCCTTGTGATGAATAGGGGCTATTGGTACTGATTTGAGCTGTAGATAACAAGCCCAAAGTAAAAGAAAAAAGAACCAATATATAGTTAGCCATTGTGCTTTAAAATTAAATACAGACCCTTAACGGTCAAATTTTCATCGGCAAAGATGCTATTTTTTAATGCTTTATCAAACCTTTTAGCGTCTCCACCCGTCAAAAAAATTGTTAATGGCTGAAATTGTTGTTCATAGCGGTGAACTATTCCATTTAATTCTTCGATGATTCCATTGACTACGCCGCTTTCGATCGCTTCTTTTGTACTTCTGCCGGTTAAAGGGGGCATCGATTCATACTGGAGGTAAGGAAGTTGCCCTGTAAATTCATTCAGGGCACGAAACCTCATATTCAATCCAGGGGAAATACCTCCTCCCATATACTTCTTTTGTACTATACAGTCATATTTAATGCATGTTCCAATATCAATGACCAGGGCGTTATTATTCGCACTCATCTCTTCAGCAGCCACAGCATTTGCAATACGATCAGCTCCAAGTGTTTCGATTGTAGTGTATGCGGACAAATCGATGGGCAACTTGGTCCGGTGCGACAACGTAACTGAAGGTTTTATCAATGACTGGAGTTTGCTGGTTGCCTGATCAGACTGAACTGAAGCGAGCATGGATTGATCGATTTGAGCATGATGGAGCACCCGTTTCAATTTTTCGAGATCGTTAGCATCAATGCGCACTTGATTCCTTATTTTTTCATCTTCAAAAAATACGAGCTTGACTTTTGTATTCCCCGCATCTACAATTAAATATGTTTTGTGATCACTCATATTGCTACAAAGGTAATAGAAGAATCTATAATTTTTTTGTCGATGATGCCTTGTAAATAAAATTAGTTACTATCTTTGCGCTCACCTTACCGAAGGTGGTTCTATAAAAAGAACTTTTCAGGAGGTGATGTAGCTCAGTCGGTAGAGCAAAGGACTGAAAATCCTTGTGTCGGCGGTTCGATTCCGTCCATCACCACAACTACAGAGCGAGAAAGAGAGTGAGAGCGATGCTTCACTCTCTTTCTATTTAACTTAAAACCTAATCAAATGAAATCTACGGAAGATTTTAGTGTTTATTTGTTGCACAGTGAGAAGAGTGGTATATATTATGTCGGCATTGCCCAAGATGTTGAAGTTAGAATCAAGGAGCATAATCGTGGAAAGTCTAAGTTCACCAAGGGACATATTCCATGGAAATTGATGTATCAAGAATTTATTGGCAATATTAAATCAGCTCGAAAAAAGGAGAAATATTACAAGTCAGCTTCTGGAAAAAAGGCCCTTTTACAACGTATTTCTAGTGACTGAAAATCCTTGTGTCAGCGGTTCCCTGCCTGCGTGACGCAGTCAGGCAGGGATTCCACCTCCTCACCCATTTGGTTGAGCAGGCATCACCACTCCTCAAAACCCATGACAGCAATGCTATTGAGGGTTTTTTAGTTTATATCGGTAAATTACAAAGTGGACTTGGTTTGAGAATAAAGTGGACTTTTGGATATTTTGGGTCAAAGAGTTTAAAGACTAGTTTTGTTATGGAATAATATTGAGTTTAAATCACTTCTTCAGAATATACCTTCCGTCTTCCTCTTTTAAATACTTACTCTCTTCCCAGTCCTCTAGAATCAATTCATTGTATTTGTATTCCTTGCATAAATACCTAACAGTATAGGTTCGAGAATAGTTAAATGTTTTTAAATTTATATCTTTTGGTGAAAGATACCTTATTTGTTTACCTGTGTGAATTGTGAAAGCAAAACCAATTTGATTCAAGTAATTTGTCTTATCAATATAAACACTATCCGTTTTACAAAAACAATTTAAGCCTTCATTAAGCTTATTTTCATAAATACTTCTTCCAATAAAATAAAGAGAATTTACTATAACTAACCCAAAAATTAATTTCGTAAAAAACCAAATAACACTATTCCTTCTGAGAATTGAAATTGCTTGAAGAATTTTTGCTTTTAGCTTAGATATCATAACAGCTACTGGTGATATGTGAGTAAGTATGATTCAAAGTATTAGTCCCTAAAATAAGTCTTAAAGAAACACCATCACAAAGAACCATCAAGCATACCCCAAGCCCAATTAATCCTATTTACAGGAAAATCAATTGAATTACTCTTATCTATAGCATACAAATCCGAGGTTTTATTAAATTCTTTAACTTTCCTAATGACATAGGCTTTAATTACCTCATCATTTGGCATGTCTGGTCTCGATTTATTGTACTTCTTTGAAACTTTCTGCAACTTCTTAAATTCTGCTTCATCATAACAATAGAAGGAATCTGCATCCTCTATATCTGTGAAAGTTGACATTTTATACATGCCTTCCATATCCAATACTCTTCCTCTTTTCATGACTATTTTTAATTAAAGTTAAAAATAATATTGGTTTTCATGTCATGATTGGGCGTCTCGTTTTTTTGCCAAGTATTGGATTAGTTTTGTTACAGTATTGTGTGCAGTAATAAGTAAAACGGCACAAATTTTCAAACCTTTTTATTGCTCTACCATGCTGCTCGACGGATGAATTATCAATAAAGATATTCTCATCTCAAGGTTGTTTACTCCCTATAAGGAAACTTAGGGAAAGAAAGGTAAGACAGATGTCAAAGAAAAATATAATTGAAAACATCAATTGATGAGATTTTCTTTTCTCACTGTCTACTTACTGATAAAGATTAAAAGCAAAGTAATTAATGTAAAAATAATTTTAACGATAAAACCATATAAATCCCCAAGACCATATCCACAAGAAAGATACCCTAAAAATATACCAACCATAATTAAAAACAACGGCTAGATAAGAAGATCAATCAAAACTAATGTACCGAAATTCAAATAGCTATGATAAATTATAAGGTACAATATACCAAATGATTGATAAAACAAATGGAATTAGCGAATATACTTCTTTCGTTACAAATTTTGAGGGACGTAGTAAAACAAATATTGACAATAGAAAACTTAGTATCATTAAAATGAAAAGTGGATATATATAATATGAGCCTCTCAAGTAATATGTTATACCGATTACTATTGTTATAGATGGCAGAGTTATCCTTGAGTTGGAAGGGGCAAATACCGCAAGTACTATTATGAATAAACTGTGAACAGAGATATAAAAGTCTGTCCAACCCTTCATTCTTGTACTATGGACCTCAGTAGCCAAATCAAATGTTGTATAGACACCGAATAAAATGACTAAATAGTATATGACTGCAAAGAAATTAATTTTCATTTCATTCACTTTTTTATATTCTTAATTGTCTTAAGAAAAACTGGAATGTGTCTTGTAATTATTATTACACTTGCCTCTCGCTGCAGCCAACAATACTTTCATAAATTTCCGTTAGTTTTATCATATCAAGGTTGGATATTCCTAACTGAGTAGAATTCAGTTTATAATTGTGATCTAACCTTCATTCCTTTACTTTCTAAAAAATCATTCAATTCATCTCTTTTACTTTTTGGACAATGAAAGTGAAACTTTCCTTTTTTTTTAAGATGCCCAATTATATTGGTAATAGGATAAAAACCTTCTTTGTTTTCCCTAAAAACCTTTACTTCATCGTATTTATGAAGCTTTTTATATCCGAATAAATAAAACACAGTTACTCCCT
>CAYFTH010000020.1:0-34767 GCA_964346075.1 uncultured Fluviicola sp.
AATAAACGCAAAAAAAAAACGCTATTGCTCAGGCAGTAGCGTTTTTTTTATTGTAATGAGTAAAACTATTACCCTAGTCATCAGGGTGTACAACAATGTTTTAAAAAATTCTGAACCATCTTTCGGCCGTGAGGCGTCAGTACAGATTCAGGATGAAATTGCACAGCGTAGATAGGTCTTTCCTTATGCTGAATCCCCATCAATACCCCTTCATAAGATTCAGCGATAATGCGCCATCCCTTTCCAACGCTATCCACAGCCCAACTGTGATACAATCCAACTTCTATCGTTTCTGGTAAATCTTGAAATAAAGGAGATTCCGTATTGATCTTACACCGAACGGAGCGACCATGGAGAATGTGTTCCAGGTTGTATATTGAACCGCCTGAATGTAAGGCATAAGCCTGCATTCCAAGGCAGACCGCCAAAACAGGCACATTCATATCCAATGAAGCAATAAATTTCATGAGCTGCCCGGCCTCCTCAGGCTTTCCTGGCCCGGGCGAAATCACAACAGCGTTAAATTGACCAATCGCATTAAAATCGATTTCATCGTTGCGCCATACAAACACCTCGTCACCATTACACTCCTCCAAATAGTGAAGTAAATTGTAGGTAAACGAATCGTAGTTATCGATTAAAAGGATCTTCAACTTATTTTTTCATGCAAATTTATTAAACTTGTGCAAAGAGAAAACGAAATGAAAAAAACAATAACAATACCGAAAGCGCCAAAACCATTAGGACCCTACAGCCAGGCAGTCGTTAAAAACGACACACTGTACGTCAGTGGTCAAATACCACTCGACCCTTTCACGAGTGAAAAGCGATTTGATGATATCAGCACTGCAACTGAACAGGTAATGCGCAATATCGAGGCGCTCGTTCAGCACGCTGGATTTGAAATGTCGGATATTGTAAAATGTTCCATTTTTCTTAAATCATTAGATGATTTTACGGCTGTCAATCGCATTTATGAGACCTATTTTCAAGAACCCCCCCCTGCTAGAGAAACAATTGAGGTAAAAAAGCTCCCCTTAGATGCTCCGCTTGAAATATCTTGTATCGCTCAACGTTAGACCATCATGATGAATAAAATTGCGCTTATCGTAATGATCGTTCTGGTCACTGCTTGTTCAAAAAAAGTGACACAGTTTAATATGGATTATAATTCCAAGGTGGTCATCCCATCCTCGGTACCGATCAGTACGCCTTTTAATGTGAACACACCGGAACAGACAACAAATTCGACTGAAACTTTTGCGATCAACGACACCGACAAAGAACACATCGATAAAATAGTCTTAGATGAACTCGTTTTGACAATTACAGATCCGCCCGAAAAGTCGTTCTCTTTTCTCAATGATATTGATATTTTTATTAACGCTTCCTCGTTACCCGAAGAGCTCGTAGCGTATCGCCATAATATACCCGAACAAATTGATCAAGAGATTCATTGTGAATTGACAGGAACCGATTTACAAGCGTACATTAAAAAAGACGAGTTCTCTATTCGAATCAAATCCAATACGGATGAGATCATTACTGAAGACGTTGAAATCAATGTATACGCTAACTTTTTGGTTGATGCCAAAATCATTAAATAAACTTGCAACCCGCATCCAAAAAAATATCAATCGTAATTGTCAACTATAATGTTGCTTATTTCCTGGAGCAGTGCCTCAACTCTGTATATCGAGCGCTGGAAGGAATTGATAGTGAAGTCTTCGTTGTAGATAATAATTCTATTGATGGTTCAATAGATATGATTGAGGATCGCTTTCCATCTGTGAGTTTAATCGCCAATACTTCGAACGTAGGTTTTTCCAAGGCGAACAATCAAGCCATGTTGCGTTCCACAGGAGAGTACATTTTACTTTTAAATCCTGATACAGTGGTAGAAGAGGATACTTTTCAGCAATGTATCAAATTTATGGATCAGCATCCCAATACAGGAGGACTGGGCGTTAGGATGATTGATGGTAAAGGTAATTTTCTCCCCGAAAGTAAGCGCGGCTTGCCTACTCCAGCGGTTGCCTTCTACAAAATATTTGGATTGTCAAAGCTCTTTCCGAAAAGTCGAATTTTCGGGAAATATCACATGGGATATCTGGACGAACATGAGGTGAACGAAATCGAGATTCTCAGTGGTGCCTATATGTTTATGCGCAAAAAAGCACTGGAGAAAGTAGGCTTACTGGACGAAGCTTTCTTTATGTATGGAGAAGACATCGATTTATCCTACCGAATTATTGAGGGAGGGTATAAAAACTACTACTTTCCCAAAACACAAATCATTCACTACAAAGGGGAAAGTACGAAAAAGAGCAGTATCAACTATGTCTTCGTTTTTTACCGTGCGATGGTCATATTTGCACAAAAACATTTTAGCCAGAAAAAAGCCCGATTATTTTCTTTTTTCATCAACATGGCCATCTATTTTCGCGCATCACTGGCACTAATAGCGCGACTAATCAAGCGATTGGCTCTACCCGTTTTCGATTTTGCGGCGATGATTACGGGATTATATTTTTTGACATTTTTCTGGAAACAAGAACACATCGAATTTCCTCAGGAAGTCCTTTGGTATGCCATACCCAGCTACGCATTTACCTGGATCCTGGCAACCGTATTTTCAGGAGGATACGACTATCCGATTAAATTAAAATCTTTTGTCAAAGGAAGTATTTTGGGAACGGCCATTATACTCATCGTCTATGCGCTCTTGCCAAAAACTGTTCAATTCTCCCGATTATTCATCATACTTGGAATGGGCGGAGTATTAACCTACTATTTGTTATCCCGTCTTCTACTTCATCTTACATTGAAGCAGAAATTTGATCTTTCGGGAATTAAATCCAGGAATTTTGCCATTGTCGGTAAACAAGACGAAGCGAAACGTGTAGCTCAAATTTTAAAAAACACTCCTCAGCGCGTAAATGCTATTCATCAGGTTGCTCCTGATGCAAATGTACCTGAATCGTACAGCGGTTCGCTAAATCAGCTCGATCAAATTGTACATATTCACGCCATTGATGAAATCATCTTCTGTGCCAAGAACACAACTGCTGAGAAAATCATACATTGGATGTCGCGCATTGCGTCTGACGATCTCGAATTTAAAATCGCACAACCCGAGAGCATGTATTTGATTGGTAGTAATTCAGTAGACAATTCAGGGGATTTATATCTCATGGAAATCGATAATATATCGACAAAACCCAACAAGCGCAACAAAAGAGCTTTTGATTTCGTTGGAGCTTTACTATTGCTCTTATTTAGTCCATTCTTGATATGGACATACAGTTCAAAGACGGCTTGGTATAAGAACATTTGGCATGTATTTACCGGTCAGAAGTCCTTTGTTGGATATGCCGCTGGAGCAGATGCTCGTAATTTGAGACTTCCTCAAATACGAGAAGGAATTTTAACACCAACGCTCCACCATTCAGATCGTGAAGATCAGAGCTTAAACGCTAAACTCAATTTGATATATGCGCGGGATTACTCGATATTAACAGACCTCCAAATTCTTTATGGCAATTGGGACAAATTAGATCGATAAACACTATCAATCACTTGTATTAACGGAATTTTCCTTTATTTTTGTGCATCTGAATTCTGATTCTAATACGTAAATAAAGATATGTCACAAGTAGAAATTCGACTCCCTAAAATGGGGGAAAGTGTCACAGAAGCCACGATCACCAATTGGTTAAAAAATGTTGGTGACACGGTAGAAATGGACGAACCATTAGTAGAAGTTGCAACTGATAAGGTTGACAACGAACTGCCTTCAGAGGTAGAGGGAACTGTCAGCAAAATCCTTTTTGACGTTGATGAAGTTGCACAAGTTGGAGATGTCATTGCCGTTATCGCTACTGACGGAGATGCTCCTGAATCAGATCAATCTGAAAGTGCAGCTGACGATGCGAGTGAAGACACTAAGAGCTCTCCAGCTCCCGTAGCAGATTCTTCAGACATTCCTGGTACTGAAATGCTGGATGGCGGTAACGCGGGTGATATCGATAAAAATGGACCGAGCGGTAAATTTTATTCTCCGCTTGTTCGAAGTATTGCTTCAAAAGAAGATATAACGATGGACGAACTGGAATCTATTGAAGGTTCTGGTCAGAATGGTCGTGTAACCAAGAAAGATGTTCTCGGATTCCTGGAAGATCGAAAAAGTGGAAAGACCGCACAGCCTGCAGCTGCACCGCAACCACAAGAACCGACTTCATCCAGAGAAGAACCAGCTGCGAAAAAACAACCAGCTCCTTCAAAGGTACCGGCAATGCCTGGTGATGAAATTGTAGAGATGAACCGCATGCGCAAAATGATCGCTGATCATATGGTCACCTCTAAACAGACCTCTCCACACGTCACCTCATTTGTGGAAGCTGATGTGACCGACATTTGGAACTGGAGAAATAAAATCAAAGGTGACTTTAAAGCAAAAGAAGGGGAGAACTTTACGTTCACACCAGTATTTGTTGAGGCCGTCGCTAAAGCAATCAAGGATTTCCCTCGCATTAATATTAGTGTAGACGGCGATAAAATCATACAACGTAAAGATATCAATATTGGTATGGCTGCAGCGCTTCCATCGGGTAACTTAATTGTTCCTGTGATCAAGCAAGCAGATCGTCTGAACTTATATGGATTGGCCAAAAAAGTCAATGAACTTGCGAGAAATGCACGCGAAAACAAGCTCTCTTCTGATGACATTCAAGGAGGAACATACACCCTTACCAATGTTGGTACCTTTGGAAACGTGATGGGAACACCCATTATCAACCAACCCCAGGTTGCAATTATGGCAACAGGAGCCATTCGAAAAGTTCCGGCAGTCATAGAAACCAAAGACGGTGATTTTATCGGTATTCGCTACAAAATGTACTTATCGCACTCCTACGACCACCGCGTGGTAGATGGTGCTCTGGGTGGAATGTTTGTAAAACGTGTGGCTGAATATTTGGAAGCTTTCGACCCCGAGACACAACTTTAATATATAAATTCTCAAAACTTAATAATCTCGTTTAATGAATTTTAAGCGAGATTATTTATTTTTATGGCATGAAAAATTTTAGTCTTTTACTGGTATTAATATTTTTATTCTCAAGTGTCACCTTTTCTCAGATGACCAATGAAGAAGTAGAGATGTTCTTAGAAACGGCGGATGAGCGTGAAATGGTACAGAAGAACACACTCATGCTTATGGATGGTTATTACCATCAATCGCTCATGATAATCGATGAGCTTCTGAAAAAGCAGCCAGAAAATGCAAATTACAACTACAGGAAAGGTTACGCATTATTTAATTCTGTAAGCAATTATTCGAAAGCAATACCTTATTTCAAAAAAGCGAAAACAAGTATTACTAAAAATTATGACCTCTTTTCCCCCAATGAAGATGATGGCCCCCTGGAAAGTTATTTTTATTTAGGAAGGTGTTATCATCTTGATGCTGACATTGAAAAGGCATCATCGAATTACAAGACATTTTTGGAAAACCCACCAAAAGGTTCTGAAGTAGTCGATAAAGCAAAACTCATGCTCAAGCAATGTGAAGTTGCCGAAGAATTTCTCAAAAATCCGCGCGATTATAAGATTGTCAACTTAGGGGAAACAATTAACTCTAAAGCTCCGGATTATTCCCCTATTGTTTCTCTGGACGGAGGAGCTTTGTATTTTACATCCAGACGATTGCGGGAAGATGGCTCAAATAAGGATTACAAGGAACCTTACAAAAATCAATACCTGGAGGACGTTTATGTTGCTTATCGTGAGAGACAGGGAGTATGGAGTGAGCCTGAGCTGCTCGATCTTTGCAGTGTAGAGCGCAATGAAGCTACCGTAGCCGTAAGCACTGATGAGCGGGTTATTTACTTGTACAAAGATGACGCTGGAAATGGCGATATTTTTTATTCCGAATTTGAGGATAGTAAATTTAAAAAATTACAACCTGTCGAGACTGAAGGTGTTAACACTGATGCCTGGGAACCACACATGACAGTTAGTCCCGATGGAAAATACAAATATTTTTCTTCCGACCGAGAAGGTGGTTTTGGTGGTCGCGATATTTACCGATTAGTAAAACTGCCCAATGGTGAATGGAGTGCTCCCCAGAATTTAGGACCAACAATTAACACCAGGCACGATGAAGATTCACCGTTTATCTCTGTGGATAACAAAACATTGTACTTTTCACATAATGGTGAAAAGAGTATGGGTGGATTTGATGTATTTGTCTCAATCGTCAATGATGAGCAACAGTGGAGTGATCCGATCAACCTTGGCGTACCGCTCAATTCTATGGGAGATGATATCTATTACACCACAACAGCTGATGGATTAACGGGCTACTTGAGTTCATTTAGACCCAACGGAGAAGGAGAGAAAGATATTTATGAAATTAAAAACAACTATCTCGGAATCAATAATGTCGCTATTTTAACAGGTGAAATTATCACTACATCCGGAGAGCAGCTTCCAGAAGATGTGGCATTTACGTTAGCATGTGTAAATTGTGGAGACCCTTCCGTTCGAGTGATACGACCTCGTCTCAGTGATGGAAGTTTCTTTTCCAGCTTGCAACCATGTCGAGAGTATAAAATGACATTTCACCACAACAACGGTGAAACAGAATTCCATCAAGAAAAAATCACGACGAATTGTGCGAAAGATTTTGAAGAAATTAATAAAACCATTTTGTTAGATCTCTCGACAATGGCTGTTGTTCAACCAGAAGATACCGTAACTTCAATCGATTACGAATATAACCCTATCCGTCTGAAACATATATTTGCCTATAACAATTCAAAGCTTTCGACGGAAAAAGGAAGTATGAAAAAGCTCCTGGATAAAATGATTGCACAAGCGGAAAATGGAAGAGAAACATTTGAAATTGAGGTGAACGCGTCTGCATCAAAAGTAACGACACGAACTTATGATTCAAATATGGATCTCGCTCGTGCTCGAGCTGAAAAAACGGTAAAACAACTCCGCGAATTTATTGATCAAAATGCAACGCTCAGTGGAAAAGTGGTCATTAAGACCAATAAGGTCGGTGTTAACGGGCCGCGTTATGTTTACGGAACCCATAAAGACATTGACAAGTACGCCCCATACCAGTATGTTCAGATCCACGTAAATGGTGAGGAAGAAGAGAAGATCGAGGAATTAAAATCTCAAGATCAAGAGCTCGAAGGTCAGTAATTTCACAGTTTGATGTAACCTATTTGCGAAAAATCAGTACAACACATATTTAGATTAAAAATGTGCTTATGAATAATTGTGTTAAAATTGCGCTACTTATTTTTTCGTTTTTCATTAGTTCAGCAACGTTTGCTCAAGATTTCACAGAAGAAGAAGTCCGTCAAATAATAGCTGAAGCATCAGAGAAAGAAATTGTTGAACTCAACACTGTGATGAATATCAATGAAGAGTATTATCATGCGTTGCTCACGGCAGATAAATTACTCGAATTTCAACCGAATAATGCAAATTATCTATTTCGTAAAGGGTATGCAATAATGAAGTCTTCGGATGACTTTACGCGTTCAAAACCCTATTTGGAGAAAGCGGTAACCAAAATATCAAAGAATTACGATTTATTTTCCACTAAAGAAAAAGGAGCACCAGTCGCGGCTCTCTTCCATCTCGGAAAACTTTATCATCACAGTAAAAAAATCGACAAAGCACTCGATTATTACAATCAGTACTTAGATAGAAGTTCCGAATCTGACGAATATTATCAAAAAGCTCAAACAGCAATTCAACAATGTAATGTGGCTAAAAAGCAAATCGATAACCCTGTTGATTATGAAGTAGAAAATCTTGGGAATGGTGTCAATAGTAAATACCCAGACTATAGTCCAGTGATTTCGCTCGATGGTTCTGCCATTTATTTTACTTCACGTAGAATTCGACCTGATTCCAGTAATGCCGGGACTAAAGAGCCAGGAACGAACCTCTATTTGGAAGATATCTATGTGTCCTATAAAGATTTTAATGATAACTGGATTCAACCGCGATTAATGGGATTTTGTACGCCTGACCACAACGAAGCCACCATGGCCGTAAGTATTGATGAACGACGGATTTATGCCTATAAGGATGTATCCGGAAACGGTGATATCTACTATTCTGATTTTGAAGGAAGCCAGTTTCGCGATCTTAAAAAACTAGAGACGAAAGGCGTCAATACAAAAGCCTGGGAACCGCACATGACTGTTGCACCAGATGGTACATTCAAATTATTTGCCTCTGACCGTAAAGGTGGTCTTGGAGGACGCGATATTTATCGCATCGATAAATTAAAAAACGGCAAATGGAGCAAACCCGTCAACGTGGGTGCCCCCATCAATTCAGAATATGATGAAGATGCACCATTCATTGCAATCGATAACGAGACGATTTATTTCGCTCATAATGGTCCCAAAAGCATGGGCGATTTCGATATTTTTAAAACAACATTAAAAGAGGACGGCTCCTGGTCAGTTCCGGAAAACTTAGGCTACCCACTAAATTCTACTGGAGCTGACATCTATTATACCACTACCGTCGATGGTTTTACGGGATATCTTACTTCTTTTCGCCCGAGTGGTTTCGGAGAGAAAGATATTTATGAAATCAAGAATAAAGAACATGGCGTAGAAAACATTGCTGTGCTCAAGGGTGAAATTGAAACCAGCACCGGCGATCCCCTTCCTGAAGATGTAGCTTTTACTGTTAAATGTCTTAATTGTGATGAGCCTTATGAGATTTCTTTATTCCCCAGAATTTCAGACGGTACTTTTTTCGCTTCGCTCTACCCTTGTCGTGAATACGAAGTGACTTTCCATTACGATAACGCACAAACCGAGATATCCAAAGAGATCATAACCACTTCATGTGATAAAGGATATGAAGAGATCTATCGTCATATCGTGTTGGATTTATCAACGATGTCTCCAGTAGACCAAAAAGATCTACTCGCCTCTTATGAACCATTAAAAATGAAGCACTTTTTTGGTTATAATAAAAACCAATTGAATCCAAAAAAAGGTGCCTTAAAAATATTCCTGGACTCACTCCGGCAGCAAATCGATCGTGGGAGATCTAATATTGAATTAACCATCAATTCATCTGCGTCCGAAGTGCCTACAAAAACATTCGAAAACAATGAAGTATTGGCTCAAAAACGTGCCAATGAACTAAAGCAACTACTCATCAATTATTTCGAAGAACAAGAATTAAACAATGTCGTTGATGTGATTGTCGATGAAGTTCAAGTAGCTGGTCCCGAATACCAGGAAGATTGGATGAACATCGAAAAATACGCTCCTTATCAGTTTGCCAGCATTAATTTGGATGGTGTTAACAGCATGGGCGATGAGATCGTTCAACTCGAGTCTGAAGACGAAGAAGTAAAAAAAGGAGTTGTACAAAGAGAAAACACGACGATGTACGTGGATGAACAAGGGGATGAGTTCCAGGCTGGACAAATGATAGAAAGTGATTATAATTATCACGTCATTACTGGCGTCTTCAATCGCATTAAATATGCAGAAGGCATGGTCCAAAACTTAAAAAACAAAGGTTTTGAAGGAGCGATTATCGGAAAACGGAATGGTATGCACGTTGTTTCTGCTGGTTCTTCCAACAAAATCAGCGGAGTAAAAGAGCTTCTTGAGCGCGCTCGTAGAGAAGTTAGCCAATCTTCTTGGATATTAAATACAAAGCAGTGATATTTGCACATGTAGAAATCTAAAGCGGGTGAAGACCCGCTTTTTTATTATTTATGATATGACTTTGAATCTTAATAATGACCTGGCCGTTTTTGATATTGAATCGACTGGATTGGATGTATCGTCTGATCGAATCGTAGAGATTGCAGTATTAAAAATTACTCCGTCAGGAGAACAGGAAGAATGGGTAAAACGATTAAACCCACAAATGCCCATTTCAAGTGAAAGCACAGAAATTCACGGGATCAGTGATGAGGATGTTCAAAATGCCCCCACGTTTAATGATGTCGCAGATGACCTTGCTGCTTTTTTAGGGAATGCTGACTTGGCCGGATTTAATTCCAACAAATTTGATATCCCGATGTTAGCCGAAGAGTTTCTGCGCGTAGAACACTCATTTGATGTCTCTAATCGCAAATTTATAGACGTTCAGAATATCTTCCATAAAATGGAACAAAGAACCCTGGTCGCTGCGTATAAATTTTACTGCAATAAAGACTTGAATGATGCTCACAGTGCATCGGCAGATACCAATGCTACCTTCGAGGTCCTTAAAGCTCAAATAGAACGCTACGATGATTTAAAAGGAGACATTGAGTACCTTTCTGAATTTTCGAAAAATACCAAGCACGAAATTATTGATTTTGCCGGTCGACTGGCTAAAAACAAAGACGGTCAGCCCATTTACAACTTTGGTAAACACAAAGGCAAGACCATTGAAGCGGTTGCTAATCAAGAACCGGGTTATTATGGCTGGATGCTCAATGGTAATTTCCCGCGCTATACCAAAGCCGTCTTGAAGGCAGAAATGGAACGCATCAAAGCTGAACGGCAGCGATTAAAAGCAATACGTAAAGAGAAAGAACAAAAGAAAATGGAGACCAAAATAGATGCATTGAAAAACAAATTTGGTCAGTAAGAAACGCTAAAAGACTTCATCCATATGAAAATTATTTGTATCGGTAGAAACTACGTGAATCACGCCAAGGAGATGCAAGCTCAGGTTCCCGATCGTCCGATGTTTTTCATGAAACCTGACACGGCACTGTTGCCGCGTAAAAATCCATTTTTCTACCCGGATTTCACCAATGATCTTCATTATGAATGTGAATTGGTGATCAAAATCAATAAGCTCGGAAAAAATATTGCTCAGAAATATGCTGGTGATTATTATGACCACGTCGGACTAGGTATTGACTTTACTGCTCGCGACTTGCAAGCAACATGTAAAAAGAATGGACACCCCTGGGAAATTGCAAAAGCGTTCGAAAATAGCGCTCCGGTTGGTCCAAAATTTCTTCCTTTAGAAGATTACAACCTGGATAATCTCAATTTTCGTTTAGAAAAAAATGGTGAAATCGTCCAACAAGGTAACAGCAAAAACATGATTTTTCATGTTGATCAACTTATTGCTTATGTCTCTCAGTTTATGACGCTGAAGATAGGGGATTTTATCTTTACTGGAACTCCTGAGGGGGTTGGACCTATCCAAATAGGTGATCGATTAAGTGGTTTTATCGAAGATGAACAATTGCTCGATATTAAAATTAAGTAAATTCATTGATCATAGATTATCTCGAGTAATAACTATGAATCATCCCTGCTAAAAATTAAATTAACACTAAATTTGGAACGTTTGTATTAAATCACAGAATTATAGTTTTAATGGCAGCACAAGACGAAATTGAAAAAAGGAGAACATTTGGAATTATCTCTCACCCGGATGCAGGTAAAACAACTTTAACGGAAAAATTGCTGCTTTTTGGTGGTGCAATTCAAACCGCTGGTGCCGTAAAAAGCAATAAGATTAAGAAAACCGCGACTTCCGATTTCATGGAAATCGAAAAACAAAGAGGAATTTCTGTGGCTACCTCGGTCATGGCTTTCGAGTATAAAGACAAGCAAATCAATATCCTGGACACTCCGGGGCACAAAGATTTTGCAGAAGATACTTATCGTACATTGACGGCGGTAGATAGTGTAATCCTCGTCATCGATAACGCCAACGGTGTAGAGAGTCAGACCGAGAAACTCATGGAGGTCTGCCGTATGCGAAACACTCCTGTTATTGTTTTTATTAACAAAATGGATCGCTTTGGAAAAGATCCGATGGATTTACTCGATGAAATTGAAACAAAGCTCAAGATAAATGTTCGTCCCCTCGCCTGGCCTATCGGTGATGGTGATCAATTTAAAGGCGTCTATAATATTTTTAAAGAAGAATTATCGCTATTTCACGCCAGTAAAACAAAAATTAATGAAGAACTCATAAAGTTTAAAGATTTAAGCAATCCACAGCTCGATGAAATCATCGGAGAGGATAGTGCCAAAGAGTTGCGCGAAGAGGTGGAACTTGTTGAAGGCGTTTATGATCCTTTTGACGTTGAACAATATTTAAAAGGCGAAACTGCGCCCGTATTTTTTGGTTCCGCAGTAAATAACTTTGGAGTTCGCGAATTACTCGATGCCTTTATAGAAGTCTCCCCTTCTCCCCGAGGTCGCGTTACGGATAATGCTTTTGTAGAACCCCACGAAGATAAATTTTCTGGATTCGTTTTTAAAATTCACGCGAACCTCGATCCGAAACATCGGGATCGTATCGCGTTTCTACGTATCGTCTCTGGTAAATTTAAACGTAATACTTTTTACAAACACGTTCGTAAAGGTAAAAAGCTCAAGTTTCCCAACCCCACTTCTTTCATGGCGAGAGATAAGAGTATTGTGGACGAAGCATTTCCTGGTGACGTAGTTGGGCTTTACGATACCGGGAATTTTAAGATTGGCGACACTATGACAGAAGGACGCGACTTAAACTTTGTGGGAATACCCTCCTTTTCACCCGAAATATTTCAAGAATTGCGCAACGATGATCCCATGAAGTCGAAACAGCTCGAAAAAGGCATTCGACAACTCATGGATGAAGGAGTCGCTCAACTCTTTATCCAGGAACCAGGTAGTAGAAAAATCGTGGGGACCGTTGGCCAACTTCAGTTTGATGTGATTGCTTATCGTCTCAAGCATGAATATGGTGCGAAATGTTCATTTACACCTCTCAATTTTCATAAGGCATGCTGGATTACATCTGATAACGAAGATCAGCTATCAACGTTCAAAAAAGCAAAAATTGGTAATATTGCCAGGGATAAGGATGACAATTTAGTATTCCTTGCCGAAACACCATTTTTACTCGAAATGGCAGAACGCGATTATCCCGATATTACCTTTCACAAGACCTCCGAATTTAAAGTTGCTGAAGGCAGTTAGTTCAATATTGTGTGGCGATTTTGATGAAAATCGTGCGCAATTTCCTTTCTCTTACCCTCCAGCTGAAAATGTTGCTTCTCTTTTTTTATAAGTCTAAAAAATGGATAAGGAGTAATCATTGTATTTTAATGAATGATCATTTGTAATACTTTGTCAATCAAAGAACTTATAGATCAGGAGTTCAAGTGTCCGAAATGCGTTTTACAGCAGCCCTATCAACTGCTTGAATTTGTAGAAAAATGAAAAAAGCCGCTTCCTCCAGGAAGCGACTTCTCACTTGTATTCAATAGTTATCTAAACTTGGTTTAAAGCTTGTTTTACATCCCATATCAAATCTTCTGCGTCCTCTACTCCAATCGAAAGACGAACGAGGTCTTCTGTAACTCCCATTCGCTCTCGCGCTTCGGGATCAATACCACAATGTGTCATCGTTTGTGGGTGCTGCGCCAAACTTTCTGTACTTCCCAGACTTACTGCCAATTTAACGAGTTCCAAATGATTAAGGAACTTAAAGGCGGCTTGTTCTCCACCCCTGATATCAAAAGATATCATTGCTCCTGGTGAATTGTATTGGCGTTGGTAAACTTCATACTGAGGGCTCTGCTCATCAATCATTCCTAAATAGTGAACTTGCTTTACTTTATCGTGATTATTGAGAAAATCAGCTACTTTCTGTGCATTGCGACATTGCTTTTCCATTCTAATCTTCAATGTTTCTAAACTGCGCAGCATTAACCAAGCCGTGTGTGGACTGACCATATTTCCGAGGAAGGTACGTAATGTTTTAACACGCAACATCAACGCTTCGTTAGCGAGTACAGCTCCAGCAATCAAATCACTGTGCCCTCCAATAAATTTAGTCGCTGAATAGACGACGAGGTCTGCTCCCGCTTCGAGTGGTTTTGACCAAACAGGTCCCATATAGGTATTATCAACGCACACGTAAGAACGATCATCACCATTCTCATATTTATCAGCAATCCTGCGACACATATCGATATCAATAATAGTATTGGTTGGATTCGCTGGTGTTTCAATATAAATCAATCCAAGGCGGTCCTTTTTACCTGTTGCTTCTATGATTGCTTCAATTTCTTCCTGCGTGTTCTCAGGATGAAAAACAGCATACTCCACTCCTATTTTGGGCAAAAATTCCTGGATAAAATGATCTGTTCCACCATACGTTGGCGAGCTATATAAAATAAGATCGCCTGGTTTCAAAAATTCTAATAAAACCGTACTTATCGCCGACATTCCACTCTCAAAAACCGCCGTGTCGTCAGCTTTGTCCCAAAGTGAAAGGCGATTTTCAAGAATTTCGAGATTCGGATTATTTATGCGACTGTAAATAAGACCTAGCTCCTCGTCCTTCTCCTTTTCACGCAGTCCGTAAGCAACTTCAAAAAAGGCTTTTCCCTCCTCTGCAGATTCAAATACAAATGTCGATGTTTGAAAAATGGGTGCTTTTATTGCACCTTGTGAGAGTTCCGGCTTGTATCCGTGACTCATCATTAAACTTTCTGGTTTGAATTTATGGCTCATATCTACTATTTTATTTCACAGCAAAAGTACAATTCATAGTGTATGTATCTATTAAAATAAATAAATTCAGTATTTTTTCCTAAAAATAAATAGTTTTGTAAACTATTTTAATTTATAAGTATATTGTAAATTCAAATTAAGGAATATTCACTATGCCTCCATTAGATGACCTCGATATTTCGATATTGCGAATGCTTCAGCAGGATGCTAAGATAGGTATCAAAAACATCGCTGAACAACTTAATTTATCCAAGACTCCCATATATGAACGTATCAAGCGTCTCGAAAAAGAAGGCGTGATTGATAGGTATGTTGCACTGATTGACACCCAAAAGGTAGGAGAATCAATCACTGTATTTTGTTCGGTATCTCTGGAAGGGCAGAAACTATCAGACATTGAAGCGTTTAAAGCATCCATTTACGAACTTGAGGAGGTCATGGAGTGTTACCTCATGGGAGGGTCAAATGATTTCCTGTTAAAGGTAATGGTTGAAGACCTCAATGCGTATCATCACTTTTCATCTGGTAAATTAGCTGCACTCGAAAATATCAGCCAGATCAAAAGTACCTTCGTATTAGACGAGGTGAAAAAATCCACTGTAATACCAACGTTATAAACCAACTACGATAGGATGTATCTCCTCAAGCATACGTATTTTGCGCACGGCGCTGTTCTCCTTGAAATGATCATGAGGATCAAAAAGCACTCCCTTGATGCCGCATTTTTCAGCTCCTAAAATATCGGCTTCAAAATCATCACCAACCATGAGCGATGCTTCACTATGCGCATTAGCACGTTGAAGGGCACTTCTAAAAACATGAGGATCAGGCTTATTAACCCCAACCTCTTCGCTGCACAATACATCATCAAAATAATGAATCAGCTGACTGTTTCGCAATTTAATAAACTGCACCTCTTTAAATCCATTGGTAATGATATGCAACGTGTGTTGTTCTTTTTTTAAGTTTTCCAGGGTTTCGATTGTTCCGGGAAACAAGTTGGTCTGGTAAGGGGAAACCTCAACATAACGATTGGCTAGCTTCAGCGCAAGAGAGTTATTTTCAATAGCAAAGCTTTTTAGGGTATCACTAAACCTACCAACTCTTAGCGCTTCTTTTTGAACTTGACCTTTACGGTACTGATCCCACCACGACGCGTTAATTTTTTTGTACGTGCTATGAAACGTCTCGAATGATTCCAGGTAATCGTGTAGTTTCAATTCTTCAAACAACAGTTCAAGTGCGCACTTCGAATTACTTTCAAAATCCCAAAGTGTTCTATCTAAATCAAAAAAAACATGTTTTATTTGACTCATACCCATAAGTATTTTACAAGATAAGTGCCTCCCGTTATGATGAAACAATCAATCGTCAAAAAGAACAAGATCAGCGGAAAAGTCGATTTCTGATGCTTATAAAATTTTGCAGTAATAATGGTGCCAAGTGGTATGGAGAAAAACAACGGAAAAGCCCAGGTCACAAAATACATTCCGAATGATTGCTTTATTTTTACAATCCAACGATTCGTACGCGTAAACTTTTTTTTCTGCTTAACCTTTTTACCCAATTGTTCACGCTGTTTCTCTTTTTCAGCTCTGAGCCGTACGGCGCGCTGCATAAAATAACTACTGCCGAAATAAAAAATGATGGCCGAGAAAAAACCTCCACCTAAACAAGACAAAAATGTTTCCCAGAAGTTCAATCCCGCAGCTGGTCCGGCTAATGGAGTAAACATAAATTTCCATACACTAAAAAGAAAAAAGGTAAGATAGGTAATCATACATTAAACCTTATCACCGAAAGCCAAGTCTCCTGCGTCGCCTAAACCTGGCACTATATACGACTGAGCTGTCAATTCATCATCTATAGCTCCCACCCAGATCTTTGTCGATTGCGGTAATTTCTTTTGAAGCAAAGCTATTCCTTCTTCTGTAGCTATACCGCATACAATATGTAAAGAACGTGGAACACCGTAGCGCTTTAACGCTTCATAAACCTGCACCATCGAGCTCCCTGTGGCAAGCATTGGATCACTAATAATAAGATCTCTACCCACCAGACTTGGCGAAGCACAATACTCCACCTGGATATCGAATTCTTCATCCGTTGTATGTTTCCGGTACGCACTTACAAAAGCAGAATCTGCGTTGTCGAAATAATTCAAAAGTCCCTGGTGCATGGGTAAACCTGCTCTCAAAATGGTCGCTAGAACCACTTCATCTTTAGGTAGTAGCATAGTTGTTTCACCCAGGGGAGTAATGATCTCTTGCTCTTCGTACGGCAATGTTTTGGAAAGTTCGTACCCCATAATTTCCGCCATACGCTCCAAGTTGCGACGAAATCGCATGCGGTCATGTTGTACATCGACATTTCTGATTTCAGCCAAAAACTGATTCAAAATGCTTTTTGAATCTGAAAAATCTTTTATCATGCTCCAAAAATAATTTTTATATTCATTTCTACTTCAAATAGCATTACTTTAAGCCACTTTAATAAGCAGCTTTTTTTCAAAGCTCCATCAAAACTGAGTGCGCTGCATATAGGATTGAAGTATAATTGTTGCGCTCACCTCATCGATGAGTTCTTTTTGTTTCCGCTTCTTTTTTGTCACCCCACTCGCTACCATCGACTGAACAGCCATCTTAGAAGTAAAGCGCTCATCCATCGATTCTACATCAATTGCAGGAAATTGTTTCTCTAATGCTGCTCTCAATAAACGCACATTCTCAGAACTGTGAGAATCTTGCATATTTAATCTTTTCGGCTCACCCAACACAATTGTTCCGATGTTCTTCTCTTGCACTGTAGCCATCAAAAAGTCCATTAAATCGCTCGTTGGTACAGTTGTTAATCCCGAAGCAATAATATTATTTTCATCAGTCACCGCAATACCTGTTCGTTTGAGCCCGAAATCAATGGCTAATATCCGTTTCTTTTTCATTGTTTTACAAATTGTTCCACACCGAATATATTATTATTCATGTAAACGATAACGTAATAACTGCCGTTCTCCCAACTAGATACATCTAACTTAGTCGCTTCGTCAGTCATCGTTGCATGGTACACCTGGGCACCGTTTTGTGCAAAAACGAAAATACGTCCACCTCCAGAATAGTTCTCAACAGTCACCTCCACCTTATCAGATGATGGGTTAGGGAAAAGTTTTACGTTGTTGTGTTTCGATTCATTCGGTGTTTTTGCCAAATTCTTTCGGAAACCAAAAGCATACTCCCCTTTCAACAATTGTGGTAGCTCAAAACGCCCATAACCATCAGTGGTACTTCCAATTGTCGATTGTTGGTAAAAAGGATATTCTTCCCAACGCGTCGACTGGTGTGGGCGCCATAGAATGACCAGGCTGTCTTCTGTAAAATTGACGCCAGCATGGTCCTTCATTAAACCATTGTCAAGGTTTCCGGAAGCAGCATCTTTCGAATTGTAAGTGATCCTGCCTTCAGCCTCGAAGGAGTTCGACCACATACCGTCTACTTTCCAGTAGCGGTCTGGTGAGATCACAAATTGATGACTGATATATGGGCTTTCAATTGGGTCAGGAGCAACGCGATAATGCTCTATGCGCAAAAAGGATGAATCATTTTCCTCGTTAACGCGAAGAAAAAATTTGGCATCATTCATCTGGTGCTGTCCTTGTTCGGTAATCCGGCGGTTTTCCCCCGTAACTGCGTTTAACAATTGGGAGGATTCATTGAGTATAACCATTTCAGGATAAAAATCAATGTTAAAACTTTCTTGTGCTGTAGCGCCAGACAACATCGTTTGACGCGTCTCCCGATCTCCATTCGCCCCGGCAAAAGTAATTGTAACAGGAACGTTCGCAAATAAGTCCGGGGCTTCAAATAGTTTTTGTTGAAGGAACACGGTCACATCGTAGTCTACATTATTATTTAACACTGTAAAAGAATCAACTTCAATCCCGTTAAATCCTGGATTATAAACGTAATTATTAAAAAAAGCCTCTAAATTATTTCCGGTTGCATTCTCCAGCGCATTTTGAAATCCTCCAGCGTCGATGTGCGTCATGGCATAATTCTGTTGAATGTACTGAAGTCCTGCAAAAAAATCAGTATCCCCAAGATAGGTACGTAGGTTGTGCATCATCGTTGCTCCTTTACTGTAACTATGGGTACCGTAAGTTGCATTATGCGGCACTCCTGAAAGTGGAAGAAAAGCTCCGTCATCGTAATGAGCAGATTGTAATACATCTTGGTGCACAGCAGTAATCTCATCGAGATAAGTATCATAATCATAAACGTGCTCCAGGAAGATGGACTCACAGTAAGTGGCAAGTCCTTCGTTAATCCACATATCTTCAGCGGTTTGGCAAGTAACAAGGTTTCCCCACCAGTGATGTGATAATTCGTGCGCCATCAGGGTTTCATACTGCGTTGAACCATCCGCTGTCGCACGTGGATACATAATGCAAGTTGCATGCTCCATGGCGCCACCGTTAAAAGGTACCAAAGCGAAAGCAACTTTATTCCACTCATAAGGTCCAAATTGGGTTTCAAATGCTGTCATTGCCCCATTAAGATTGACAAAGGCATTTTTGAAGTTGGTCGTATCTTGAGGTTCGGCAATGAGCATAACTGGAATCTGACTTGAAGTAAGCGTACTCGTATATTCATCTTCAACATGTGTGTATGGTGCCACCCCTATACAAGCAAGGTAAGTGGGGATCGGCTCATTCAATATCCATCTTCTGGTATTGAAAGTAGCTGTATTATTCTCACTCGCTATATAACCGTTGCTATACGCAAATTTATCTGTAGGGGTCATAATGGTGATATCATAAGTCGCTCGTTCTACGAAATTGTCGAAACAGGGATGCCAAACACGTCCATAATTATGTGGGTCTGCCTGAAAACCAACACCTAAATTGTACGCATAATCGTCTTGAAAATAAAAACCACCGAAACCAGAAGGATCCTGCACTGGTGTACCTTGATAAAAAACTTGTACTGAATCCATGTCGCCAGAATTCAGACTATTTGCAAGGTCGACAACTAACAGCGTATCATTATAATCAAAATTGAGCACATCCTGACCTCTTTTGATAGAATCTACCTGAAAACCCAATAGGTCCAATGAAATCGTATTCACATTGTTCATCTTACTTGAAAAATTCACTACACAATTCCCCTTCAAGGTTTGATTTGCAAAATCTGTAACGTCGAGTTCCATGCGATACTGGATGACGTCGATCGTATCACTGCGCAAGTTTTCATTAGCACTGCAAAAATTGAAGAAAAATAGCGAAAAAACAATAAGTACGTTAATACGATTCATAGCAATTTATTCTTATTGCGAAATTACGATTTAAAATGAACATAATAAAAACTTCCGCTCTGCCCTTTCAATGTCTCAATTTAACAAAATGTAATTCATCTTCAGGAGCTATATCCGTAAAGAGTAATTATTTTTGGACCATGAATAAAGAAGAAGCTAAATTATTTTTTCCACACGAGCCAGAGGATGATCTTGATGATCTCTGGGAGCAGCGACTTTTTGAACAGAAGCAATTTTTGCTGACCCGCCCGCCACTCGCAAAAGTTTTTCAATCACGACTCAAAAAACTTAAACAACAATATCATGCTTACCTCTTAATTACCAATCAAGAAAACCGCATCAAGAGTTTTTCATCAATAACTCGGGAGTACGACTTCAGCGAAGATCTGATCGAAGCATTTCATACCTATCACGAAAATCGTAATGATCTCAAATCTGATGTTTTACAAGCCACGGATTATGCAAGTTTAGAAAAAGTGATCAGTGCCTGGCTATCACTGGAGCGTGCCTATTATGAACTGTGGTACTTTCAAGAAAGCAAAGCTATCGATCTGGAAGTGACCCTTTCAAAGGAACCAGACCCCATGGTATTCCTGGGTGCTCTAAAAACGATTAAAGAAAAACAAAAGATTACAACGTTTCGCGAATTACAGAATGCATTTCATGATCTACCAGATATGCTTCAGAAAGAAGTAAAAAGATTAACTTTGCTTTCAGAAGATTAGTTATGGATAAACAATTCGAAAAATTACACGAACAATTAAAGGAACAGACGTGGCCGCGCGTCTATTTTTTCAAATTTATAGCTCCGAGTGATTCGAGAACTATAGCGTTGATTACTCAACTTTTCAACAATGAAGACAATATTGTTATGCGCCCTTCCAGGAAAGGTAATTATACCAGTATAAGTGTCAAAGAAGAAGTGAACAGCGCTGAGGCCGTTATTGCCCTATACGAGAAAGCGGCACAAATTAAAGGTGTAATTTCACTGTAATGTTATTTTTAGTCATAAACATATCGCGCGCAATTGCTAATGTCGCATGGGTCACATTAGCGGTCATTATCTTCATAATATTATATCGTCTGCTATTGCGAAAATTAAAAAAAGGACGCCTGGAAAAAGGTCGTTATATCACTTTTCACCCTATTGATCCAGACCCCGCACACGGCAATATCCAGCTATTTTACGAAGCTGAAGAAGCACTAGAACTAAAAGTAACCATTTTTAGTGTCGACCATGCTACGACCCATGAAATTACAGATCAAATGCTAAAAAAAGGTGGGAATATCGTATCCCTTGATACAACGCAATTTGATGATGGCATGTATTTTATAGAAGCGAAAACTCCTTATCAAAAGCTAAGCAAACGCATTGAGATCATAAATAATACAGGAAATTAAAAGCATCTCAACATTGAACTAAATTTAGTCTTGTAAAACGTACTTTTATATTGGTATCTGTTTAGTTTTGCAAGCAGAAGCGAAATTATGACAAAAGCAAACAAAGAAATTGAAGACCTGGTTTTTGGTGTCCGCGCAGTGATTGAGGCTGTCAAGGCAAAAAAGACCATTAATAAAATTATGATCCAGCGCGGGATGGACAAGACGCTTTTTAAGGAATTAAAAGAAGCGCTGGCTAATCAGAAGTACACCCTTCAATTTGTTCCGATTCAAAAACTCAACCGGCTGACTAAAAAGAATCATCAGGGAGTTATTGCATTCATATCTCCAGTGGAATATCAAGATCTGGAACCCATAGTAGATCAGGTTTTTGAAGATGGCGATGCACCCAACATTTTGATTCTGGATCGTATTACAGACGTCCGGAATTTCGGTGCCATCGCAAGAACGGCAGAATGCTCTGGTGTTCACGCTATTGTTGTTCCTGATCGCAATTCGGCACTTATAACGAGTGATGCGATTAAGACTTCATCAGGTGCGCTGCACAAGATACCTGTTTGCAAAACAAAAGACCTACCCGCAACAGTGGAGTACCTCAAAAATAGTGGCTTGCGCATTGTAGCCTGTACTGAAAAAACCAGCGATTTTGTTTTTGATGTTACTTTATCTGGACCAACAGCTGTGATGTTGGGTTCCGAAGAGGATGGTCTCTCATCTGAACTTCTTTCACTGGCCCACCAACGTGCAAAAGTTCCGCTTTTGGGCACACTCGGATCTTACAATGTTGGAGTTGCGGCTGGAATTGTGTTGTATGAAAAAATGCGTCAAATGATTGTGGAATAATTTACAAAAACAATGAATCCTCGCCGCTGATACTATTCCCACTCCTTCAAATAGGATTTAATTTCTTTGACGGTCTTCCTTGCCGTTCGGCCGACACCAATAATCGTAGCCGACGCCATTCCAGTCCAGCCGCCGTACCCCAATAACCATAAGCCTTGAACTTCCTCAGCATTGGTGCCTTTCGTGGCGATTTTACCTTTAGGTGAGCGTTGCGTTAACCCATCCAGAAAGCTCGTGTTGTAGTGAAACCCCGTGCACCAAACGATGGCATCAATGTAGTCGCTCGAACCATCCTCCCATAAAACGCGGTCTTTATCGAATCCTTTTAAAATTTTGTATTCATTGAGTACGCCTCGGTCACGCGCTTGCTTTACGGAGGGCACCATCACAATATTTCCGAGATCAAACATTTTTTGATTCACTTGTTCACCGCGCTTTTTAGCCAAATAAATCGTCGTGGCCTGATCAAAAAGCTTTTTCCCGTCCACGTCATCTGGTAAAAATTCAGGGTCAGATTTTACCCCCCAAAATGTAAGTGTTTCCAGACTCAATTCCGCATAAATCTGTGCTCCGGAATTCCCTCCTCCTACCACTAATGTGTGCTTACCTATAAAATCAGCTGGATTTTTATACGTGGCCGAATGAATTTGATCTCCTTGAAAATCCTTCCGACCTGGCACGTCTGGAATAAACTGAAAACGATAGGTTCCTGTTGCAGCAACAACAGATTTTGTCAGGTAGGTACCAGCATCGGTTTTAATTTCAAAATGGTTTTGATTTCGTATTACACCACTTACTCTGACAGGTCTCTGAACTGGTATATCAAACTTTTCCTCATAGGACGACAGGTAATCTATAACCTCGTCACGCGTAGGATATTCTCCCTCGCTAGATGGCATTGCTTTTCCAGGTAGTGCATTGTGCTTAGCTGCAGAGAAAAGAGTTAGTGAGTCCCATGTGTGCCGCCATGATCCACCAGCGCTCGCCTCATCATCTAATAAAACGAAATTGAGCCCCGTTTTCCGCAAATAATATCCACAAGATAAACCGCTCTGTCCAGCCCCAATTACAATACAGTCATACATTTTATCCTTGTTCATAAATTCATTTTAAGCGAAATGAAATAAGTCCTCTAATAACACTAGTCCGGCATTTTCAGCCATTTGATCCACCTGACGACGACCGTTTTCATTCCCTACCGTAGCGATCAATTGAATACGACTCCAATCCACCCCATTCAACGGTTCTATTTTTTGATGGTATATATCTTTGCCGATTTTTTTTTCATTATGAGAAATCCATCGAAAATGGACCTTGTGTTGGATCAAAAGTGCCGCTAATTTTTTACCGCGAAAACCAGTACCCAGTACTACCAATTCGCGCTCATCTTTTCTACTGTATTTTGAAAAATAATACCATTTCAAATCAGTAAATGTATAATCCTTGTAGACTTCAGACGTTCGCGAAGTACGGGTAGGATGATCGCGCCACTCGTGAACAATTTCAGCATTCGGTACAACATCAAGATCGTGAAGCCACATACGGAAAGCCAAATCGTAATCTTCAGGGTAGCGATCAGACTGAAAACCACCGATGTTTTCTAGCGTTTTTCTGTGCATCATCCATGAAGGCGAAGGAATAACACATTCTCTAAAAATTTCCTTAAAATTGGTTCCTTCTTGGGTCAGGTTATTTAGCCATTGCTCATAATTTTTATAACCTGATTTTACACCTGTTTCAGAAAAGTATTGAACGCCACCTACAGCTACAGCATTTGAACCTCCATTTGATAAACAACCCAGGAGCACCTCCAATTTTCGAGGCTTCATGAGATCATCTGCATCCATTCGCGTAATCCAATTGCCGTCAGCGTGGATGAAAGCTGTTCTTAAAGCATGGATAATACCTTTCCCCTGGTTTTGTATACACTTGATCCTGGGATCCACCTTAGCAAACGGTTCTACTAAGGAGCACGTTTGATCTGTTGAGTGATCATCGACTATTATAGCTTCCCAATGTTGATGGGTCTGAACTTGAATGGAACGCAACAAATCTTCAATGAAAGCAGCTTCATTTTTAGCAGGAATCAATATAGATACGAGTCGCTTCACGCGACGAAAATAACAAAAAGTGTTCAACCACCTCTTATTTTTTCAGGTTTGAAGTAACTACAAACTGATCATAATGCCACTCCACTCCAACGGAAATAAATTGCTAGCGTTGGATCGCTAATCTTTTATCTCTATATTCTTCCAGTACTGCATCATTATAAAAACCAACATGAGAGAAGAAAGGAATCCTTCTACAAAAATGACAGCTGCAAAAGAGAAATTGGTTTTAGCAGGTATAAGCGTCATAGCGTAGGCGGATATATCCGTTTCGAAAGCGGTAAGATAGATAAATAGCGCAAGCGCGCTTAATAGTACACCTAGAAACGGGGCGAAAAGGGCAGCTGCAAATTTTTTCAAATAATCTAGGTTTTCTTTCGTCGCTTTTTTCAGCGTGTTGTTAACACCTATGATCACAAACAGAAAATTCACAAATCTTAGAAAAATATTATCTGTCAATCCAAGTAACTCCAGCAGGACAAAATATACTCCGATGAATAAAAAGATGAGTAAGCCATTTCTAAATGCATTTGTCTTCTGTAACATAAATTTTTTTTTGAGTTTTTGTCTTAAAACAACATAAATTTAAAATTGTTCGCCTCGATCCTGAATATAAATCCCAAACAGTGGACCATTCGCAATTTTATTTGTCAAAAATATACATTTTTGCCATACATAGGAAGTATCAGGTCAAAATAAATCAAGTTGACCGTCGCTCTCTACACATTTGGGAATAAGATCATGATTAAGCTCAATTGTTCCGTTTTCTAAATATTGCTTTGCCTGACTTGCATTCATGATGAGGGGCATTCTTTTTTTCATATTGTGAATCTCTTCCATGACGGCATCAGCTTTCGTTGTCAAAAGTGTAAAAGTCTTAATACTTTGTCCGTCATGCGCATCCTTCCAGTTATTAAACAATCCCGCCAGTGCAAAAACTTCTGTTTTCTTTACTCGAATGAGGTATTTTTCCTTTCGTTTCCCTTTAGAATCCAGCCATTTCCACTCATAAAACCCAGTCACCGGGAGTATACAGCGATTCGATGTACAATTCCTGAAAGAAGGTTTTTCTTCCACGGTCTCCAACTTTGCATTCAGCGTATTTTTGCGGATATCAATACCTTCTGCCCAATCGGGGATTAAACCCCAGCGATAAAATGAAAACTCATTTTGCTGTTCATTCGTAAGTAATGGCAATTTAGGGAAATTAAACGCATTTATTTCTCGCTGAGGGGTGTACAGTTCCGGCAATTTAAAAGCGGCATTAAACCGTTCTGTGAGCACCTTCGTACTTGCCTTTTGCTCAACATTATAACACATAAAAATATATTTGTAGAAAAAATGTTTTCAAAATGACTTTAATTACGTTGATATTAATTAAATTTCACTAAATGAACAACAACAATTGAGCAATCTTTTAAATAAAATACTGGGCAACATTGCCACGCGCATCATGTTCATTATCTACATTACGATAATCTTACTAACCGTATTTTTTATTCTTTTTGGTTATTACAATCAACTAAATCTCCATGAACAGCGCCAATATGACAGACTCAAAGGAATCGTTTCTTCCGTAGCTATCAATATCGATGGAGACACGCATCAGCAACTCATGCAAAAATACACATCAGCAGCAACGATTAACGAACCCGCTGACGACAGCCTTTACGAGCAAATCAACAACGTTTTATTCAAAGCCGCGCGTGTCAATGACCTCAAGAGCGCCATGTACACCTTAGTATATGATACTTCACAAAACACCTTTGAATACGGCGTGCGATCGGACGATTTTATAGATTTTAAAAACAACTATCTACGCTACCCTCAAGTACTTAAGGAGAAAATGAATGTAGGTGGTACGATTCCCATGTACGAAACAGAAAATGGCATTTGGCTTTCAGCCTTTCATCCCATAAAAAATAGCGAAGGAAAAACAGTTGCTCTACTAGAAGCAGATGTGGACTTTACAACTTTTAAAACAGCTGTGAATCGGGAATACCTTCAACAAGCGATGATTGTTGTAGTTTTCGTTCTGGTTATTACATTAATATTATTACCCTACACGCGTAAAATTTTACGTGAAGATGATCATAAAAAACAACGATTTTTACATCAGAAAATGATGATTGAAGCTTCTCATCGGGAAATCAAAGATTCGATCAATTATGCCCAGCGCATTCAGGCGGCTATCATGCCCTCAACCAATAAAATTAAAAGTCATCTACCCAACTCTTTTATTTACTACCAGCCCAAGGATGTCGTTGCAGGAGACTTCTATTGGCTAGAACATATTCCGGCAACTGCTCAAAGTGACGAATTGATCCTGGTGGCTTCTTGCGACTGCACAGGACATGGCGTACCAGGAGCTATGGTTAGCGTCATATGTAATAACGCGTTAAATCGAGCTGTACGTGAGTTCAATCAAACAGACCCCGGTAAAATTCTAGACCTCGCACGTACCATTGTCGTTCAGGAGTTTGAAAAATCTGATGACGTTGTCAGTGACGGAATGGATATTTCTTTAGCAGCCATCGAATACAGTAAAACCAATCAGGCTGTACGCTTACGTTGGGCTGGAGCAAACAACCCCTTGTGGATTTTACGTAATGAAGGCGATGAAGTGACGGCAATAACACCCGATAAGCAGCCTGTTGGTCAATATTTTAAGATGACGAATTTCACAACACATGAGCTTCAATTGGAGACCAATGACATCATATATCTATTTACTGATGGGCTACAGGATCAATTTGGAGGTTATGAAGCTTCTGATCGTGAAAACGGTGGTAAAAAATTTAAACCCACCCGCTTGCGAGAACTGATTGTTTCGATCCGGGAACAGCCGATGTCAGCGCAAAAGGAATCAATCGTCAAAGCTTTCAACCAATGGAAAGGTTCACTAGAACAGGTAGACGATATTTGTATCATCGGTATTCGTGTTGCTTCAGGTATGGAAGAATGAAAAGGTTTTGCTGTTGTACACCTCATCAAAGAGATGCGGATAATATCGCTTCATCTCATCATTCATCAAATCAACTGGGACATCCTGAAATTCACCATAAAAATGCGTGTACTCCATGAACTTTTGATCCCTCACATAAGATTGCATCATCGCGTCAGATTCCCCATCCCACTTTAATGGCGGAACACCCGACAATCGGCACACATTTTTGTCAAAAGCCGGAGTCGTTTTTACCCATTTTCCATCAATCCAGGCCTGGACATAACCGTGAAAAACAATCTCATCCCGCTTGAGATATTTTTTTAATCGTTCTACTCCGATATGATTGATAACGATTCCATAACCCAGGCGTGCAGGTATACCTATAGCTCTGAAACAAGTAGCGAGTACAATTGATTTTTCGACACACCACGCTCTCTTTTTATCAAGTATCACACTTGCTTTTAACGCTTCAGGCCTCAAATCCAAATGATAAGGATCATAAATAAAGTGATCGCGAACAACATCGTAAAAATGAACAGCACGTTCTCGATCTGTACCTCTCTTATCGTATTCACTGATAAATTGCTGAACCTTATCATGATTAAAATTAAGATATGATGTGGCTTGTTCATCTTTTTCTGTGGGTCGTAATATTTCCATGGTTAATTGTAAATCAAATTTGTAACATTTGTTGCGCAGCAATTACGAAGATCTTCATATTTTCGTACAAACGATGATATTATGCGGTACTTTCTTTTCATTCTAGCTGTTACCTCACTTCTCGTTTCATGTGGAGAAAATGAGCGTGTTGAGAAACATACAAAAGTAGAAAAAACACACGAACATGAGCGGGCCAAACAATTGATCGAAAATAAATGTTCTGCGTGTCATAATCCAGACATACCTGAAACCAGCATGATGGCTCCAACGTTTGCCACTATCAAGCAAAAGTACAAGAGTACGACAGCAGATAAAGCCGGTTTCATTGCACATTTCACTGCATTTGTAGAAAATCCATCGCGAGACAAAGCGCTTTTGAAAGGAGCAGTAGAAAAATATGGGCTCATGGCCAGAGAAGGCACCAAACGCAACGATATTAAAAAGATTGCGCAATATATTTACACCACTGATTTGGATGAATCAGCGAAAAAAAGTCAATCATCCATTGATGAACAACCTATTGGAGTCTCAATGGCGCTATCGACTAAAAAAGCTTTGGGAAAAAACCTAATGAACGCTATTGAAAATGGAGGGGCGGCTCACGCTGTTGAATTTTGTAATACACAGGCATTACCCATTACAGATAGTATGAGTCAACACCATGAAGCGCGTATTCGGCGCGTTACGGATCGCCCAAGAAATCCCAGGAATAAAGCAAGCGAGGAAGCGCTACAAGTGATCGCAAAATACAAAAAGACATTAGCATCTGGTAAAAAGCCTAAACCTGTCATCAACGAAAAAGCGGATTCTATACAATTTTATGCGCCAATCGTGACGAACAATATGTGTTTGAAATGTCACGGACAACCTGAAAAGGATATCAATTTATCCACATTGAATAAAATCAACAAATTCTACCCGTCGGACCAGGCAAAAGGCTATGGCGAGAACGAGGTACGTGGCATTTGGAATATCATTTATAAAAAATAATTATGAAGACATTAGGACTGATCGGAGGAACCTCATACCATTCAACAATTGAATATTATCGCGCTATTAACGAACGCGTCAGTGAATCTATCGGTAGCGATCAAAACCCAACTTTACTATTGTATAGTGTAAATATTGAACTGATGCGTTCTGGCGATCAAAAGCGCATAAAGGAAAGTTATTTGGAAATCAGTAAAAAACTGATTGAAATGGGAGCTGAAGGTATTATCATTTGCGCTAATACTCCCCACATGGTCTACGAATATGTTCAACCGCAGCTAACGCGTCCTATCTTGCATATAGCAGATGCTATAGGTCATTACGCAAAAAGAAAAGACATAAAATCTTTAGGGCTCTTAGGTACAAAAGCCGTAGTAAAAATGGGTTTTATAGCAAAGTACCTCGAACAAAACTTTGAAATAACTACTGTTCTTCCTGCTGAAGAGCATATTGACCGCGTGCACCAATATATATCGAAAGAACTGACACAAGGAAAATTCACAGACGAAGCGAAATCCTATTTTCTTCACCAGATGGATGAACTCGAAAATAAAGGAGCCGATGCCATGATTTTGGGATGTACGGAACTCCCTCAACTTATTCAATCGAAAGATACCGATCATCAATTGATTGATACAACAGATTTACATATTGCTTCAGCTGTAGATTTTATTTTAGAGCGATGATTATTTCTCGCAACATCAAATGAAACAACAAAGCGTGCTTAACGGAACTGACTTGAATCGTAGTTGTCCGATTGATCAATCGCAAAATCAAAATCATCAAACCACTGTATGAATAATTTCCACTGCGAACGATTATGCGTTCTCCAGTATTGGAATTCTTCGGGGTGTCCCATCATAAAAAGCCAATGGTTATAGGCTTCAAAATGACCTCGATCGACCAATAATTGGTGTAATCTAAAAACCTTGTGAAAGGGGTATTCATCCACATTTTTATGCAGCGGATACAACTGAATAAAGCATTTGCGAAAACGATCGATGTTGGCAATACTGAGACGATCAATTCCTTGCAATGATTGATAAACTAAAGGCACAACGATATCCTGACTAAAGCTCACGTAACTTGCTGAATCGATGGAGTCCATTGTTATGTTCGCATCCTGACTCAATTTGACCGCAATAGCAGTATCATCATAAAATACGATTTCTTTGTTCAGGGTTTTATACATTAATTCACTGAGTTCTGCGGTCCGATCGGTATGCCGTTCCAGATTCATAAATAACTCACCATAGAGCAGTCCCCATAGTTCTTCTGTCGATTCCAGGTAAATTTTACTTGCCCAATAATAATTGGAAGCATAATTAGGGGCATTCGAGATCCCTGCTTCGAACTGATCAAGTGCTTCTTCATATTCTTCCATATGCATCATTAGCCGTCCTAATTCGGCATAGAGCATTCCCTCCTGAGGCATAGCTTCAATTCCCTTTTTTAGTATTTTTTCAGCTTTCTCCGGACGTTCCAATTGTAAATAGCTATGTGACTGATACTGAAAAACTGTGGCATTCGCTGGATATTTTCGATGGTACCTCCTGGCGTGCCGTATAGATTTTCTATATTCTTTAGCCCTGAAAAACATTTGAACCAATGCTTTTTTTAAAGCTGAATATTCTGATTTCCGGCGGGCATTTTTTCGCAATAGCTTGATCGCATAATCAAAATTACCTTGATCTGCGACTTCATTAGCGTGTGCAATAATACTTGAAACAAGCGAATCTTTTTGAGCGCTAACCGATGATACGGTCAACACTAAAGAGAAACCTAAAAATACAATCAATTTCATGTAGTGAATAGTTCAGACGCGCTTCGAATTTACAGATAATTAAATACAAAAATGGTTTATTTGTATCAATTTTTTTCAAAAACATCATTTACAGGAGATTTAAAAACAGCTCTTTTTTTTAAGCGATTGATTAGTTAGTATTTAACCATACATCTATGAAGGAAACCGGATCTTCATGAAATCACCTCAACTTTACGGTACCGCCCGCATAACGAATGGCGGTTTAGGATTATACCTTGTACACCTTGAATCTTTAAGTTCACCCTGTGGCTTTTGTCCATGAACGGAGGTAGACTATGACTTCGTTGAGAGGAGATTGTTCAATTTTATTTTGTTTCAAAAAGTTTTAAAAAATCAGGATATACAGCTAAATGATAGTCGCTTTCTGTCACGAACAACCAGTTTGATTTTGAGCGTGGAGTTGTGGCATACATGATGAGCGAACTATCCATTCGCTCATTATCTTGAATCAATTGAATTTCAACTTTAACTTGAAGCAGCGAATCCGAAGTTTTCGAACTTTTGATATAATAACTGCCCCATACTATGCTTGTAGAGTCGCGACGATTCGTTCGGTTTCCTGAAGGTTTAGGCACCTCTTGAAAACGATCCTGCATGGCGTCTTCTCCAAGATCGTCGTAGTACTTAACTATCGCGGGATGTGTCGCATTCAGATAAGACAACGCATCACCCGAATTACGTGCTTCAACGAGTTCCTTCAGCGATCGGTTCAATTCAAGTTCTTGTTCAGCGGTCATGGAACAAGCAACAACGAAAGCCAGTAAAAGTGCTATGATTGCAGTCCGCATCATGAGTTCAAAACAAGAATACCGATATTGAGTGCCGTTGCAAATACCACCCATAGAAGATAAGGAATAAGCAAGAAAGCAGCAAGACGATCCAAACGAAAAAAGTGACGAATCAAGAGTGCGATCATAATGATGAGAAGTACAATAACCAGCAATGCCCAACCTGGGCGATGCAATCCAAAAAACAATGGCGTCCAGGCCAAATTCAATAGAAAGTGTACCCCAAAAAGCACAAGTCCTCGTTTTGCAAACTTCACCATAATAGGGTAACGACCTTTAGCAGCCACCTGCCAGATAATCCCAAAAGAACCGCCCATAAGTATATACAAAATAGTCCACGCTGGACCAAAAATCCAATTCGGTGGTGTAAATGATGGTTTTGTTAAATCGGCATACCAACCTTCTATTTCAGCCATCGTAGAAAATCCACTCAAAGTTCCCAAGCCGAGAAAAACAATAACCGAGAGGAGTATTTTCCACCAGAGACCCGTTTTAAAATAGGATGTGTTGTGCGGTTCTGTATGTATTTGCATGTGCTTCTATTATATATTTAATTTCTTTCGAATACCCTCCTCCCATGCTCGCCACAATGGGAATATCCAGCTCTTTAGCAAGACGAAAGATAAAGGCATCACGTTGGCGACAACCGTTGATGGAAACATTTAATCTTCCAAGACGATCTGTCTTTAAAATATCAACTCCTGACTGGAAAAACAAAAAATCAGGTGTAAAGTCTGACAAGACCTTATCTAAATGATATTCCAATTGATAAATATAGTCTTTATCTCCAATTCCGTCGCTCAAAGGAATATCCAAATTGGATTTTTCTTTATGCATGGGATAATTTTTCTCGCCGTGCATACTGAAGGTAAAAACGTGCGGTTCATGTTCGAAAATCGACGCGGTTCCGTTCCCCTGATGTACGTCTAAATCAATTATTAATATGCGTTCAATGGCTGTATCATCCAGTAGCCACTGAGCAGCAATAGCCTGATCATTGAGCAAGCAAAAGCCTTCTGCCTGATTCGAATAAGCATGATGTGTTCCGCCGGCAATATTCATTGCTGCTCCCGTCTCCAGTGCAATTTCAGCACATTGCCGCGTCCCCTCCATAATGATTTGCTCGCGATTTATGAGGCGCGCATCATGCGGGAATCCAGACCTGCGTTGCTCGCGTTTGTCCATCTCCAAATTGCGTAATCGGTTGAAATAATCTGGGTCGTGAATTTTTAAAACATGCCGTTCATCAATCAAACCAGGACTAAAAAATGCATTTTCATCTACCGTTCCTTCATGTAATAATTGCCTTGGCAACAGATCATATTTATCCATCGGAAATCGGTGTCCTTCCGGGAGCGGTTGAATGTAATGGTCGTTGTATGCAATTTTTAACATGCACCAATAACAATCACGGAGCTACAAGGTTCATGAGTTCGGCGCAAGTAATCGCACCAAAGGTACCAATAAAGTAACCAAATACGGCCATTAACACGCCCACTGTTGTCAGTGCCGGATGGAAAGCATTCGCCACAATGGGGGCAGATGCAGCGCCTCCAACATTTGCCTGACTACCGACTGCCAAAAAGAAAAAGGGCGCCTTAATCAATTTGGCCATTCCAATCAATAAAAAAGCGTGAAATGCCATCCAGATGAGCCCTACGAAAATGAGTAGTGGATTATCGAAAATACGTGTTACGTCAACCTTCATACCGATAGTGGCTACCAGGATGTATAAAAAGACTGATCCCAGTTTTGAAGCCCCTACGCCTTCGTATGTTTTAGCACGTGTAAAACTCAATATCAAACCATACACTGTAGATGTCACGACCATCCAAAAGAAAGGACTCGAAAAAGTGCTCGTTGAACCGAATTGACCTTCAAAAAATTCAGCGAGATATCCTCCAATAAAATGAGCCAGCGCCACACCGCCAAATACCAATCCTCCTATGACCATAAAATCAGTCAATGTCGCTTTTCGTTCAACGCTTTTCTGAAATTTCTCGACTTTGATAACCAGATCATCAATGGCGCTGCTGTCAGCTTTGAGCCACTTATCAATTTTTGCCGTTTTGCCAATACCGAACAGAATGAGCGCCATCCATATATTCGCAACGACAATATCAACGAGTAACATACCACCAAACAACGTTTCTTTGTATTGATAGGTTTCGAGCATTGCCGACTGATTAGCTCCACCGCCTATCCAGGACCCTGCAATTGTAGCCAGACCTCTCCATGCTGCTTCATTCCCTTCACCGTCAACGGTGGTCGGAGAAATGACAGAAAAAATCCACACAGCAAAAACACCTCCGACAATGATCCCTACGGTTCCAGTAAAAAACATGACCAAACTTTTGGATCCCAGGCCAAACAGGCTTTTCATATCCACGGACAAGATTAATAATATCAATGATCCCGGCAACAAATAGCGACTGGCCACAAAATATAAATTCGTTGCCTCTGGATCAATGACACCCAATGATGTCAGCACCGCAGGTATCATGTAACATAAAAATAACGCCGGTATTACGGTGTAAAGCCGTTGCCAGTTTTTATGTTCAAGACCAGAGGTATAAAAAATAAATGCCAGAATAATCAGTAAAATACCAAAAACAATTTTGTCGTCGGTAATAAGCGCTTCGGTCGGTTCTTTGCTCAAAAAAGAGATTTTTGTTTTGCCCTCGTGTTCATCAAATTGCAACACTTTTCCATCGCGTTTGGGAATTAACTCTAAAGCAATAATGCCATTTGGTCCTGGATTGCGGAAGAGAATATCTCCAACGCGTTGGACTGTATTCGTATCTTTGTTAAATACAACTTCAACTGAAGTCGCTTTTTGAAGTAAGCGTCTTTCTTTATCATTGAATACCACTATACCGTGAGGATTTGTGGTGAATTTTTTTACTGCCTCTCCAAACGTAAACCCTTCCATGTGTTCTACATTTTCAGAATCATAGATCTGATTTACGACGACCAGAGAATCTCCTTCTACTACCATTAATCGCTCAGAGCGCTCCTGAGCAAAACCTGACAATGCCATAAGCAACATGGCAATTAAAAATTTATATTTCATGGCGTTTATCTTATAAATAGAAATGAATTTGTGCTACGAATGTAAATAAAATAAGCAGGAATGAATGACTCGTAAAAAAATTGTGGAAAATTTATTTTGAAACCATAAAAAAGGGTCAAGTGCAAAAGTTCAGAGCTAAGCATAAAGTTTAGTTAATCTGAATAAAAAATTATTGAGAATTTTTCTTTTTATTCACGAGTGTCTATGATTTTTTGTGTTCATGAGCTCACTTCGTTCGGTTCGCATTACTCACTTTTGTCAGTTTTAAAAGTGTTCGTGAGCTCCCTT